>JAYEIF010000253.1:0-6566 GCA_034659895.1 Candidatus Zixiibacteriota bacterium | reverse complement strand
GTCTCAAATAGTAAATGGAATATGTCTTCGTATTCTGAGGGTTGGCTCGGAATCGAATCCCAGTCAATAGGCGATGGAACAAGCAACGAAATATCATCAGCCTTGAAGGCAGGTTTCTTCGTATAAAGTCCAATGGCACGATTAACCAAATAACCTGAAAAGGTAAAGTAGCGAATTCCGTCTGGTGAGCGCGTAAATGGAATCTCGTCTTGAGAGCATTCTCCTTTCACCTGGGTTCTAATGCGTGAAATATCTGTACGAAGGTTTTTTGCAAACAGATCCAAGTTAAATTCATCTGAGTGTAACAAACTCCAAATTCGGTCAGAGTTATGGGTGTCAGAGGGAATACCACTTCCGCCGTAAGTGAAGTCCATGGCATCTGCTTGTGATTGTGCCGGATCAAGGTGAATACCTTCCGCCGAGATTCTCCTTACTCGCCAGCCCTTACCCGCAAAACGCACGTAGGAATTGCTCCGAATACGGAGCAGATTAAGGGCTGGAACTTCGCCCATTCGCTTAGTCCCATGATAAAGATCAACAGTCTGAGAACCAATTCCAAAGTTCCCATAGATCAATTTCATATCAACAACCTTATGAAGTTCTTCGTCGGCACAGTAACGGTTCTTGTAACCGTGTCGCTGAAGGAATCCATTAGATGCTAGTTCTGCAAGAATTGTCTCTATGATGTCACGTGTTAGATATTCCTTGTGCTCCATCAATTCGCAGAGGTCGGCGATTCTAGTAAACTTTCCACCATCGGCTGCTATAGCACTCAGGCATTGTTGGCCAATAGCACCAAACAGATCATAAGGTCGCCTGATTGGAAGCTCTCCTTTGCTCGCAGCGTATAGGAGAGCGGCGAAACGTAGACCATCAAGCTCAATCGACGTGCTGTCATCCGGTATTAGACAAACCACATTAGTCTTGTTAGACCTTCGATTGCCTCGTCCAATTCTCTGAAGAAAGGACTCAACACCTCCTGGGACACCCCAGAGTAAGATTGCATCGATATCACCAATATCAATTCCCAATTCCAGGGTACTGGTTGCGACACAAATAGCTGTTTTCATCGAGGAGAACTTACGCTCGGTATCCAATCTTACTTCAGGTGACAGAGACGAGTAGTGGGCAAAGATGAAAGGTTTTAGGTGTTCATCTTGTTGTAAAGTTCCCGCGAGCCGTTCACAATCTCTTCGAGAATTAGCAAAAACAAGCAACTTCGTAGCGCGACCATCGGTCAGTTTTCTCACAAGCGAGAGAAAATCTGTTGAAGTCTCGATATTCCGAATCTGTGCGTCTATTGTCCGTTGAGCAGCAAATTCCAACATGTCAGCATCCTCCCGATTACCAACAAGGAACTCACGAATATCAGAGAGATCAGCAACCGTTGCTGACAGGGCAGCCCACTGGAGTTCATGAGATATAAATTGCCGAAGCCTACGAATCAATATTGAGAGTTGCAATCCACGCTGTGTATTGTACAAAAGATGAACCTCGTCGATCACAATTGCTTTAACAGATTTCAAGGATGGCTCACTGCGGAATAACAGCACTTCAAGAGATTCCGGTGTTGTAATCACCACGTGCGGAACGGGACCAGATGCCAAGTCATCACGGTCTCCGTGCCGGACACCGACTCGCAGACCGAGTGACATCAGGGGAGCGTGAAGACGTTTCTCCAAGTCGTTTACAAGTGCTTTGGTTGGTGCAATGTAGAGTAGAAAAAGATAATCCTCACGCAATGCATCATGCCAATACCTGCTGACTAGCGGTGCTGCCACAGCCTCAGTTTTTCCAGATCCAGTACTTGACGTCAGTATAACATTTCGACCTGATAACAGAGGCTCGATTGCAGCTTCCTGAGCGGCTCTAAGTTTGTGGAATTGCCCATAAAAAGCTGTTGCAACAGGTAAGTCTATTCGATCTTTCATAGCCTGCCTTGAAGAGCGCTATCCAGACGCTTAATTAAACTTGTGATAGCATGCCGAGTGCGATCCTGAATTTGAACGCGAACTGCATTTTCAAGTACATCTTTAATGCCATCGCCGTTTAGGTTTTCGGGTGCATCCCAATCGTAGGCGAGACCATGAACCGGGCAGATGCGTTTTGATAACTCAATTAAGTGGTCCAATTCCAAGGGGGACATTTCAAATCTTGGTAATGCATCAAATCGAGAAAAATCAAAATCCCATCTCCCCTTCTGGAGGAGGCGATTCTTGCATTTCTCAATGAATTCTGGTGTAACAGCATAGAATGTTTTACCAGGAAAGTGCTTTCCCGAATAGAAGTGAAAGAGATTCCAGAAGGCCGCCTCCTGATGAGCAACATTCGTAATGTTGGTAATCACATCCTCAAACTCATCAAAAAGAATAATCATCCCTCTAAAACCCGCTACACGAGATAAGCCATCAAAATCACGGAGTGCTGCCCAGCTTTGTGCATGTCCCTGAGTGTGAAACATAAATACTTCATCAGCATAGAACTTCCACTCTGGTCGTGGATCTCGAAAGTGTCTACGCAACCCGTCAACCAAGATGGCATAAAGCTTCTTGCGCTGTGACCTGTATTGCCATGGCTGGTAGAGCCAGTCTTCAACAATATCAGCGATATCAGGCTTACCGGTTGCCCAAGCTCTAAGCCCAACGAACAAGGCAGTGGAATCTAACTTTTCAGAATAGTCCCATTTCCAGTTACTCGAGAGTTCTCTCCAATAAGTTCCACTACTGCGATCACTGGCGCATTTTGACAAATAATCAAAGAAGGAGCGAATTCCTTTATTACCTGGTGCCGAGGGGATTTCAATGTTCCTACATACCGCTCCAAATATTTGATCCATGCGGTTGAAGCGGACCTCCGATTTAGCATCAAGTGTTACGGTGCTAACCACGTAGTTTTGGGATAGTGCTTGTTCACGAATAAACCTCAGAAGGTGGGTTTTCCCAGATCCATAGTTAGCATTGAGCAGGAGCGCCATTCCCTCGGGACTTTCCAGTCGCTGAGCAAGATCTTCAATCTCAGAAGACCTTCCCACAGTGAAATTGCGTACAAATCCATCCGGAGGAATACCCTTACGTAGGGATTCTATTACACGCTGAGCTTGCGTCGTATCCACGGATCAATCCTCTCGAAGGCGGTCCATCACATTATCATAGAGCTGTTCCGTAGCCCTAGGTTCACCATCCATATGGTCGTCAAAATCAGTAATTGTTGCAGTTACCAAAAGCCGCCAAAATCGCACTGAAGCAAGTGAGGGGTGAATGCGAAACAACTCTGCAACTTTCTGTGAGACGTCCTCTTCATTTGGCAGAGAATTCTGAGCTTCAGGATAAGCGATAGCATAAGTACTTCGGATCTTTTTCGCAGCCTGCTGATACACTTCAAGTTTAGTCTCGACGGCATCCAAATTCCAGATCGTATCCAAAGCCCGGGGTTGTCGTTCTTCCGGCTTGCCAATTCTACCGGAAAGAGCACCATAAATCACGATTCCGTGTTTAGGATCTGAAAAGAAATCAGGTGTCGTAGCATAGATTAAAAATAAACCTGGCAACGATTCAATATTATTGATGATCGAAAGAAGATTATTATGAGCATCTCTAAGAGCTGATTTACGCATAACTGAATAGGCTTGTTCGGCTTCGTCAAAAAGTATCAGGAGCCCTTTATAGCCAGAGAGTCTAACAAACCCAGCTAGAGACTGAAGCATTTGTTTTGCGTTTTCTTTTGAGACGATTTTGCTGACACCAAACCGCTTTCGAAACGAGCCGACTGTTCCCTCTCCGCTAAACCACTGAAGAATCTCACCTCTCGTTTGTTCGACGACTGCTCGATCAGGTGCTTCCGGCAAATATGTCTCCCAGTACTTCTGTATCATCTTCTTGAAGTCGATATCAATGCCATGATCCCCCATCAAGCGCTCAGTCGCTGTCGAATATTGTTCATATGATATTTCTGGTCCGATATCACCCGTCCCGGTGGCCAACCATGCTAACGATTCTCGGACTACTATTCCGAATGGTGCCGTTTCTAAACTGGATTGTCCGATGTAGTAAGAAGGAGTTGCAATCTGACGAATAATCGTCGAAAAAACACTCTGAAATTTGTTAAGTGCGGCACTGTTGACATCAAGCTCCACACTGGAAACAAGGCAGTTATTTTCGAATGCGATCTCACGCAACTGGCGGAAAAAGTGAGTCTTACCAACACCCCATGATCCGCTAATAAATCGGATTATTCCGCGTTCGCCTATTCCGCTTAAGTGGAACTTCTTTACGCCATCCATCAGCTTCTCATTTCCAACTGAATAAAGATGGATACCTCGCTGTGGCGGAATACCCTTACGCAGCGATTCTACTACATCTGTTGCTATGCGACTTTGATCCACGATCAAATCTCCTTAAATATGACAAAGCCTATGTACCCGCGGGAAGCTGCTCCATGTAGGAGCATTCCTTGATTTGTGTCTTTTGTCTGTTGTAGGTCAAGACGGCGACCGTCTATTTCGAATGGTCCCTTTTCGGTCAGCCTGGAAAGATCAACGAGAAATTCATCTGTTCGAAAGCCCTTAACATTCTTGCCGAGGCGACGGGTGATGTGGCGAATTGGAAGGCTATGTCCATCGGACAACTTTTCTTTTTTTAAAATAGCCTTATACTGATTCCTCAATATCTTTAGAAATTTACTTCCATTGAAAGGTCTTCCAAAAATGCGCTTGTTTTCTCTTTGAATAGTTTCAACGACAGCATCAACATCCGCAGGGAGATTCGCTAAACGTCCTTCGTGATCCGAAAGTAGTGCCGTACGCTTCTTTTCATTGACCTCAAGGCGAAAGAATCCATGCTCTAGTCTGTACTTAGGATGCCGACTATCGGAATCGAGCTCAAGCTCAGCAGATTTACATGAATCCTCGAGGAAAGCGGGATAGCGACGAATCATCAGATCAGAGTCTTTCTTTGCATGATGATATGTATCTTCAATCATTGGAATTATTGGATGGTTGTTAGCACGCATTTTCTTCAGTCGCGGGGCTTCTCTTTCTATTAGTGCGATAAAATGCAGCGACCAACCTTTGGATAGATAATCCCGGCATTGGGACCAAATTCTTTCGGTCTTCGCAGCTTCATCAGCCTCACTCTTGAGTCGTTGAACCTCTATCTTTACGACTTCATGCAATTCTCTTACTTGATCGAGTATTTTTTGAGAGAATTCCATTTCAGTCCCCATTCGACTCATGTTTCGATGATTTCTGCTTTTTCATCCATTCGTCTATCTCATCTCGATCAAATCGCCATTGACTACCCAACTTTGAAGCCGGGATGGTTCCTTCCTGTGCCAATTGGTAGAGTTTAGTCCTCCCAAGTCTCAGATATTCTGCTAGTTCATCTAGAGTGAGCCACTTAGGCTGGTTCATTTTTAACCTTTCTTACGTTAGCGTATGCCAGACAACAATACCATATGATAACGATTGATGTTAAGATTGTCAACTCACTTTCGCAAAGACTTCTACATGGGTAATATCTTAATAAGTGTGTAAAAAAGGCAAAAGGTGTATCCTTAAGTTTTTAACTAATTAGAAAGGAGACACCTAATGTCTTATCGAGAATTGAATTTCGATAATCACAATGTAGCTATCTGTATGTCGGAGGTCAAGGATATGTATCAGATGCATTCCCGCCTGTCTGGCGGACAGGTAAAAGTGATGGGACACTTCCAAAACTCCAAGAGCTGTGATCGTATCATTTACACTCTGTTTGCTTATTTTAACAAGAGATGGAAACAACCCAACCAAATAATAAAAAATGTTAAAACTCTAACTAGGAAAGTAGCATGATTTATATGAATACACCTTTTACACACTATTCTTGACATTACCTCGTTTCCCTGAGTGATCGCTCCAATGAGCACAAAAATGACGGCGTTTTGCCGTCGCCAGTTCTCCTGAAGCTGTTTTTGGGCATACCCTCGTTTTCTGTCCCCATAGAAGACCATGTCTTGCAGTAGCTTGCCATATCAACCTGTAATAACAGGGGCTGGTTTCAAGCGGCCAATCCGCATGAGGATTTCATAGAACAACGATCTTGATACCAAAACTTCCGCCATCTGAAATGTCACATACCAGGCATGACGAACAACTTTGGCTCCGATCTTGATCGGCTTCTCTCGGAGCGTCCTCAGTGACCACTCTTTGACTGATTTGGGCAGAGCCAACTGTCTCAGAAAGTTTCCCAGATTGTATGCCAGAGCAAACAATTGCAATCTTACCTGATTATCCAAAAAATCATGACAGGAAAGTCGCGTCCAGTTCAAAGCGTATTTACCCTCCTTAATCCATTGCTCGGCCGTACCACGCTGGTTGTAGAACTTCACCACATTCGCAGATTTCCAGCGAAGATTCGTCACGATGAAACCGACTCTCGGAAAAAGCTCACCCGCATGCCATTCCACTTTGGCAACCACTCTTCTGGTTGTGTACCAACTGGCGGCTTGATAACGAAAACTGCAATACTGAACTATCGGCTTCTTAGGCGGACGACCCACAGGACGTGTCAGCAAATGCTCAATCTCGCCGT
>JAYEIF010000252.1:19622-31036 GCA_034659895.1 Candidatus Zixiibacteriota bacterium | reverse complement strand
GCAAGCCTTTTAAGCTATTTATAACAAAACCCTTTCACTTGAAACAATACAAAACATGCTTATCTATTTATGAACAAAGAACTTACCCGCCTGTCGAGCGGACAGGTACTTTATTCAGCAGACCCTACTTACAGCTCTGACTTAAAGTGATTTATGAGCTTTTATCGGTTATCTCAAATTAAGAAATAAATATTGAGAAAAATTGAAAAACTATCTTGTTGACTCTTTTCGATTTGAGAGTAAGTTTAATTCTTAATGGCTCAAAATATTCTCATACGTACGCCAAATCATCTCGGTGATTGTATTATGGCATTGTCGATGATCAATGAAACAAGAGAGATTTACCCGGGGGCAACAGTTACTCTACTTACACCGAGACATTTGGCAGATCTATTTCGCCCCAATCCAGCTATTGATGGCATAATAGAACTTCCTCCTGAGCATGTTCACGGTATGATGGCAATCTATAAAATTCGTGACATGATATCACCTTTGGAGTTCGATATTGGATACATTCTACCTCCATCATTTGGAGCCGCTGCCGGATTCAAATTGGGAAAAGTAAAAGAACGGATTGGCTATATTGCTGATGGCCGTCGTCTTTTGCTTTCAAAACCTCTCCCTCTGATTGAACCGATAAACTCAACCCATCGTAGTGAGCTTTACTTTGATTTGTTGCGCCGTGCATCTAAAACTGATATTGAGTTTCCAACACCAAAGCTGTTTCTTAATGATTATGATTTGGATAATGGCAACAAGCTGTTAAAGAAATTTGATATCACAGAGGATACAGCTTATGCTTGTATTGCTTTTCGAGCAGTGGCCGAGTCGCGCAGGTGGGGGCAGGATAACTATATTGAATTGATTAAGCGTTTAATATCTCAATATAAACTGAAAGTGGCTCTTATCGGATCGGCAGCAGACAGTGACGAGGGAAATACTATCGCTGAAGCTACCTCCACCAAGGAAGTTATTAACTTAGCTGGTAAAACTGATTTGAGGGAAGCTGCAGCGATATTGTCTCATTGTAGAGTGTTTGTTGGTAATGATTCCGGTCCTGCACATCTTGCTGCCGCTGTCGATGCACCGGTAGTTGTTCTCTCTGGAGCTGATGACCCAAAGGAGACTACCCCACAGGCTGCTCAAAAGCGACTTATCTATCTTGAGGAACTCGACTGTATTAGCTGTGTAAAGAATAAATGTCACCTTAAGGGTGAGTTGCGAATGCAGTGTATGACAGGAATCAGTGTAGATCGTGTAATGGATGAGGTAGGCCAAATAATAAATTAGTTTTGCTGGCAGAATTGGGAAATATATTCCATATTATTCAAGAGCAGAATTAAGATATATTCGGGAATACGCACAAAAGCGCAATAATTGCGCCGTAGTAAGATATTGCTTGACAGAAAGATGGTTTTTCTTTATTATAGAGTAGCAGAAAGTGCGTCAAGCTATATTTACGCATTTTGTTTACGTTGACTAAGTAACCTGAAGGCAGTTATATATAGTCTGACGGTGCGATTTATTATAAGGAGGTAAAGTATTATGAAAGGGTCAAGATTAATTGCAGTAAGCATGCTGTTATTGATGGTCTTTGCTTGCTTTTTGTCTGTTCCTGCATTTGCTGAGGGACCATGGGATGTTGACAACAACAGTAATGATGGCCAATCCACTGACACTTCTGATAATAATTCTAATGAAAATGAGATCGTCAAAGACAGTGGTGACAATTCAGGATTTGATGAAGTGATTCTCAAAATTATGCTGAAAGTGGTAATTGAGATAATTACTCATTCAGGTGTAGTCAACACCAATTCTTAAGTAATATTAGAGATAGGCAAGTAACTCAGGAGGTAACCAAGGTAATGACCTTGGCAGAGTAAAAAATGTAAAGGATGTTTTAGGGAAGAGAAATATCAAATGAAACTTTCCTCACCAAAGATAGCTTTTGATAACCGTCTGCTGACAATTGAAGAGCAGTTTAGACAACGTAAGTATTCTCTTGCTTTACGTGAACTGTCAGAACTGACCAAATCAGAATTTCAAACTAAACAGTATGATGTAGGGCTATTTTTGTCTTTAACCGCTGATGCGGATTTTCATCAAGGTAACTATAAAAATAGTATAGAGCATGGACTTCGCAGTGTGCGAATCCTTGCGGATTTCTCATGCAATAATCGCTATGGTCGAGCTCAGCTTATCCTTGCTAAATCTTATTTGGGAATTGGTGAAATCAAGAATGCCGAGATTAGAGCTCGTGATGCTCTGGCGGCTTTCCGTAGAGCTAATGATGTTGTGGGTCAGGTTGATGCTTTTAACCAGTTAGCATACGTTACATATATTCGTTGTGACTACAACAATGCGATAGAATTTCTTGAGGGCGCTGTTGAAATACTCGACGATAATCCGCGTAAGGTGGCTCAGTTGACGGGTAATATGGGTACCCTGCGCATACACATCGGTCAGTGGCAACAGGCAGAGAAGGAACTCAAAACAGCCTTGGAAGCCAACAAGAAGCTTGGATTTTATACTGCGCAGGCGGTTAATCTTTTGTCTCTTGGATTTTTGTCTCTTAGGCGACGTCGGTTTGTGGACTCACGCCGCTGTTTTGATTCAGCTTTAGAAATTATTGGGCGTCATGACTGCAAGCGAGAGAAAGTTATTGCCTTGAAGTATTCGGCTGAACTTGCGCTTGAAAAAGGAGACATTTCACAAGCCAAGGCTCTGGCTGGTAACGCCTATCAGGCAGGATTGCTATTGGCGCCAAATTCAGCACTCATTTCTCAGGCAGCCCGGCGTCTGGCTGAAGTTGAGTTAGCATTGGATAACATTGATTATGCTATGAAATACGGTCAAAAAGCACTGGATATTTCTTTAGCTCTTGGAGAACAAGTTGAAGTTGGCTTGGCACGTCGTGTTATTGCGGAGGTTTATGCCGCTAGATCAGAGTATGATGAAGCTCTTGAGTATATTGGTAATTCTATTGAGAGTATTCGCGAAGTAGGAGACCCGTTTGAGTTAGCTCGGACTCTTCTGATATTGGCTCAAATAAAGATAGATGCCGGAGTAGATGATCAACGAGAAATCAATAACGCTTATGGTGAAGCATACCGTCTTTTCCAGAAGTTAAGCAGCGATTATTGGATTGCAGAGACCAACTTCAAGTCAGGAATATTTGCTTGTCAGCATGGAGATTTATCCACTGGTTTCAAAAAATTAAGTAGGGCTGAAAAACGGTATTCTGCTCTTGGTGAAAAGGCGCGTGTTCGGTCTGTAAACAAATTTCTCATGTCACTATCTGAGCAAGCGGTGGCTTTATCAGAATCTCAGGAGAATGAATTTAAGATTTTCGGTAATCTGATAAGTCCGGCTGAGATGTCAGACCTCAAATCGGTTCAATTGGATGAAATTCTGTCTGTCCTGTTGAAGAAAACCGGTGCTGATAGAGCTGTTATCTATACTCCAGAAAATAAGACTGATCCTGTGATTTCTTCCTTGTCCTTATCATCGGATCAAATTAGCAAATTTTGCAAGAATTTCGAGGATCTACTTGGAGAAGAAATCAATCTTACCAAACCAACTTTAAATCTCGATTGTCGTCGTGACCCGTTTATCAATGGTCTGATTGCTGATATTCCCGATGTAGTAGCTAGCATGATTGTAATTCCGTTCAGAAAGATAGACAACACTGCCAGCTATCTCTACCTCGACCGTTTAACAAGTGATGGTACACTGAAGCCTTTTGTTCAGAAGGTGTTGAATTTTGCTGTTGGTTTTTCAGACCTAATTGCATTCAAATGGGCTGAAATTCTAAAAAATAAACTGCTTGAAGATAATCAACGACTGAAAGATCAACTTCGCAAACAGGCGGCTTTCCCCAATATAATTACTCGAGATGAACAGATGTTGATGATATTGTCGCAGGTGCGCCAAATAGTCAATTCCAATATCTCTATTACAATTGAGGGTGAGACCGGAACCGGAAAAGATTTACTGGCTCGTGCTATTCACTACAATTCTTTACGACGGGACAAACGGTTTATTTCGGTCAATTGTGCCGCTCTTCCAGAGACATTGCTTGAGTCAGAGTTATTTGGTTATCATCGTGGCGCTTTCACTGGTGCAGATCACGATAAGGCGGGATTGTTCGAGGAAGCAGACGGCGGGACTTTTTTCCTTGATGAAATAGCTGATATGCCACTAAGTATTCAGTCAAAGATTCTTCGCATTATGGAAACGAAAGAGATTGTACGTCTGGGTGAAACAAAACAGCGCTCAGTTGATGTTCGTATCGTATCCGCTACTAACAAGAATTTGAAAGTTCAGATGGATGCTGGGTTATTCCGACAGGATCTGTACTACCGTCTTTCGGCTCTTGATTTTCGGCTGCCTCCTTTGCGAGAGCGCAAGAGTGACATTCCCCTTCTGGTAACACACTTTTTGGAGGGTAGCGGAAAACAAATTGATCCTGCTGTAATGAAGATGCTGTTATCTTATGAGTGGCCTGGCAATGTACGTGAACTCGATAACGAAATCAAGAAGATGATTCTATTAGCAGGTGATAATGATATCATAGAACCTCATGTGGTTTCATCTCAACTTCGATCAGCAGGTAAGCAAACTCCTCCGAACTCAAGCCAGATTGAAACGCCTGTTGACAATGTTGAGTTTTCAACTACGTATTCACTGTATGATTACTTGTCAGAGTATGAACGTAGATTTATCATCAGAGCTCTAAAAGAAAAACGTGGAATCAAAAAACACGCAGCAGCTCTATTGAATATTCCCGAGTCTACTCTACGGTTGAAGATAAAGCAATACGGTATTGATCCCAAACATCTCGATATGATAAACTAATTCTGGTTACTCTCCGCTTTCCAGATAATTTCAATTACAGATTGAGAGACAATCAGCTTTATGCTGACTTGTAAACTTATAGGGTTGATTACTTGTTCACAGTTGTTTTTATATTTTTTTGTGTGTTAGGGATAATTAGAGTTATGTTACAAAAGGAATTGAAATAAAGCTGAACCATATAGTAATGAATAAGAAGAAAAAAACATCAATCAATCGCCATCACAAACACAGTGATTATACTGCATCGATATCTGTCAAATCAGAAAATGATTTGTTCAGGATTATTGAAGAAATTCAAACAATCCCATTTCTATTAATACTCGACAATATTCAAGATCCCCACAATCTTGGAGCTTGCCTCCGTACAGCTGAAGCTGCGGGTATAAATGCAGTCATTGCTCCAAAGGATCGCTCTGTTGGCCTTACCCAAACTGTAATTCACATAGCCAGTGGTGCCGCA
Source organism: Candidatus Zixiibacteriota bacterium (assembly GCA_034659895.1). Taxonomy (GTDB): domain Bacteria; phylum Zixibacteria; class MSB-5A5; order GN15; family FEB-12; genus B120-G9. Next base: position 25,719 of record JAYEIF010000252.1, on the reverse strand, counting down.
GAAAGTATTCCATACGTGCAGGTGACGAACCTCGCTCGTGTTCTCAGGCAACTAAAGGAGCTGGGTATCTGGTTAGTAGGTACATCCGATAAAGCAAGGCAGAGTTTGTATGAGATAGATTTGACTGATCCAATTGCCTTAGTTATGGGAGCCGAGGGGAGAGGGCTTCGTCGTCTTACAATGAAGCATTGCGATTTCTTAGTTAGTTTGCCAATGGCGGGAAAAGTAGAATGTTTGAATGTGTCAGTAGCAACCGGTATATGCTTGTTTGAAACTGTGCGTCAGCGATTATCTAAACGGTAGTTAATCTACAAACTCACCCCATTTTTCTTAACAAACCAACGACCTTTCCAGCAATTCGGAAATCTCTTGAGTGTTTATCCACAATAATAGCATCAAAATCATCATTCTCCGGTTGTAGTCGAATCTGTCGACCATCATGGGAAAATCGCTTCACGGTTGCTTCACTACCAATAATAGCGACAACAATATCTCCCTTCTGAGCAATAGATTGCTTTCTTACCAATACAAGGTCGCCATCGAGTATCCCAGCGTTCTTCATTGAGTCGCCAACTACTTTCAGACTAAATGAATCGCCTTTTGGAAGGAACGATAGGTCAAGAGCTACCTCGCCCTCAACATTTTCCACAGCATCAATTGGTTGTCCCGCCGGAACGGTTCCTACCAAAGGTATACGCCCAATATTGTTGGCGAGCGGTTGAACTAACTCAAGACCGCGAGAGATGAAGTTATTCTTGCGAATATATTTTTTTTTAATGAGGGCATTCAAATGTGTTCGGACACCGTTTGTAGATGATATAGCAAATTGTTTTCCGATTTCTCTGATAGTTGGAGGATAACCATTGATAGCAATCTGGTTCTTTATGAATTCCAGAATTGCCCGCTGTCGGTCAGTGAGTGTTTTTTTCAAAACTTATGCCTTTGATACTTTCCTTATGATAAAATTCTCATAATATCCAACTTCCATAATATCAATACTGCTCGTATGTTCACTTGTCAATAACAAATTATAGCAAGTGAGTATACATCTTGATTGTAGCAATCTGTTTAGTATTCAGTTAAAAATGAGAACAGCCTGCCACCGATGGATAGCAGGCTGTTATCGAAATTCAGATTCAAAAAAGAAGTTTAATCATCATTTTCAGCTTGAACTTTTGCCTCTTCAATTACCTTTTGCGCAGCATCACGCGGGATTTCCTCGTAATGAGAAAACTCTATTGTGTAAAAACCCTGTCCCTGAGTCATAGAACGCAGATTTACTGAATATTTATACAGCTCCGCTTGGGGAACAGTTACTTTAATACGTTGGGAACTTCCTTCAGGGTCCATTCCTGAGATTTTACCACGGCGTGAGGACATATCACCCATGACATCTCCCGCAAACTCTGATGGAACAAGTATTTCAACATTATAGATAGGTTCAAGCAGTATCGGTTTTGCTTCTAAAAATCCCTGTTTGAAAGCCATTAATCCGGCAATTTTGAAAGCCATATCCGATGAATCAACCTCGTGGTATGAACCGTAATACAAAGTCACCTTGACATCGACAACCTGAGCTCCTGCAAGTCCACCGTGTTGCATCTGTTCAACTATCCCTTTTTCGACTGCGGGAATGAATTTAGAGGGAATGACTCCACCCTTGATAGCATTGATGAATTCAAAACCGCCACTCCGTTTATTGGGCTCTAAGCGAATATGCACCTCACCAAACTGCCCACGGCCTCCTGATTGCTTCTTATGACGGTATTTTGTCTCACATTTTCCACGGATAGTCTCACGGTATGGAATCTTTGGTCGAACAAGTTCAACCTCAACACCAAAACGATTCTTAAGTTTCTCATTAATTACATCAATATGTGTAGAGCCCTGTCCCCAAAGAACCATTTGTTTGAGTGCAGGATCAGAGATTAACTTAAAAGTCGGATCTTCATCGTTGAGTTTGTGTAACCCACTCGCTATTTTGTCATCATCACCTTTAGATTTAGCTTTGATTGCAACATCCATTACTGGATTTGGATACTCTACCGGTTGGATGTATAGATCCAATCCATCGCCAGTCAGTGTATTTGTAACATGAGTATTTTTCAGTTTCACAAGTATACCGATGTCACCAGCCGAGATCTTAGTTTGGTCTGCACGGTTTTTCCCCTGCATAGTGTAAATCTGGGTAACGCGCTCAGTATTTCCAGTTTGGATATTTTTAAGTTCCATTCCGGAGGTAAGGGAACCCGAAAACATACGAAAAAATACCATCTCTCCAAGATGTCCTTCGGATGCTATCTTAAAGATATATGCCATGGGTTTACCATTAGAATCGAAGGGTACTTCATGAATCGATTCATCGCTTTTTTTAAACGCTCTGAATGGGGATATTTGAGCAGATGAAGGAAGGTGAGATATGGCGAAGTCAAGCATAGTGTCAATACCAATATTTTTGCCAGCAGAACCGAACAGAATAGGGAACAATGTGCCCTTCTGGATTCCAAGTCGGAGTCCCTTCTGAAGGTCGATATTATTAAGTGTATCCTCTTCGAGGAACTTTTCGGTTAGTTCATCATCAGCTTCTGCAGCAACTTCAATGAGATTATTGCGGGCGGTTTCTACCAAGTCTTTCAAATCGTCGGGAATATCAACTTCTTTAGCTTTGCCGTTGGTGTCAAATTCATAAGCTTTTGATGAAATGATATCCACAATTCCCTTGAAGGTATCAGACTGTCCAATTGGTAACTGAACGGGGATAGCTTGCTGTCCAAAGGTAGTTTGAATAGAGTTTACAGCTACCTGCCAGTCAACATTCTCAGACTCCATTTTGTTTACAAAAAAGAAACGAGCAATTTGATATTTTTCCAGTGCTCTCCATTGTAATTGAGTTCCAACCTCAACATTAGACTGTGCGTTGATTACAAAACCTACTGAATCACAGACGTTAGCTGTACTGAGTAATTCTCCAATGAAGTCAGAATGTCCTGGGCAATCGAAGAAATTCAGCTTGGAATCTTTCCATTGAAATGCCATCAGTTTGGTGGTAACTGATGTTTTGCGTGATATTTCCGTATCTGTGTAATCAAGAAGGGATGTGCCTGTGTCAACTAATCCGATACGGTTGTTTAAACCAGTTATAAAAGCTACAGTATCAGCCACACTGGTTTTACCGCAGCCACGTTGTCCGGCCAGACAAAGATTGCGAATCTTATCAGTAGAAAAATCCTTCACCGAGTAACCTCCAAAATTCTAAACTTTTTCATCTTGTATAGCTAAATCAACTATACTAACTCCGTAAATCAGAATTGTAAATTTAAGGTAATCGAACCTTATTGTCAATCAGTTTAAGACCTTGCGTTGACTCAAATTAAATGCTACTGAAGGGAAAGATATTGGATTGCAATTCGATAACGCTAAGTTTCGCTTGTAAAGTCTCATAATTAAAGAAGCGGCCACTCTTTCTTAAGAAGAGTGACCGCTCGAAAAGTCAAGTTTCAGGTAAATATCACCTGTTTTACGGACATGGATCAGGTGCTGGTCCACCTTGCCACAGATAAGCTACCAAGAAAGTAATATCACCTACTGATATACCTCCGCTGTTATCGGCATCACCTTCGGGTAAACATGGTGGAGGTGGGCCGCCTTGCCATAGGTAAGCTACCAAGTAGGTAATATCACCTACTGATATACTTCCGTTATGATCAGCATCACCACGCAATTCGCAACAGGTGCCCGTGATTACAAACGACATGTCCATTGACTCTACAAATACCGGTGGTTCATACATCTCGTACCAAGGACCACCCGGAGGTGGCAGCCATGGATGATCTGTCCACACAGCATCATCGTTCCAGTGCTCAAGTGAGGATTTCCAACCCCACTCGCAATCACCAGTTCCAGACGCAGGTATGATTGGCCAGATCGCTAACCAGTATACAGTTCCAGAATCTTGGTAGAAACACATACCTTCATCAGGGAGATAAACATCGTACTGATAATACTGAGTGTGATCATCTGGAATAACCACACCGCTCATAGGATCATACCAACCTTCAGGAGTAGGTGGATCGATAGGATGGATAGCGAACTGCTCCACATATGTTTCCCAAAGAGGAGCGTCAGGTACGCTGTATGGAAATGTTGTTCCGGCGGGAGCATCACTATAGATAGCAAGGTTAAAGCCGGTAATTTCACAGGTGATGCCGTTCTTCCATGAACCCCAGAAGTGGATATCTTTTATCCAGCCGGTTTCCGTGCACATGAAGTCATCAGCCAAAGGAAGGTATGTTGCATTAACATCCCATCCAGCTTCGTCCGGTAATTGCGGGAAGTGCATTTTGTGACCATCACCAGGTTGCCAGCCGTCTTCACAAGCATCATCGATACCGTTATTATCGTGATCACCGGCACACTTTGTGTAGTCGCCACTGTAAGTTGCACCCACAATGGCTTCACAAGCAGTTTGTGTGAGGAGTTGGCAGGAGCCATCATCCAAACAGCAAGCGCCCAGAATTCCAGGACTTTCACAAGCATCGTCAATACCATTCGCAGGGTTAACGTCACCTAAACAGGCTGGAGCACCGGTTGGTGACGGAGATCCACCCATATCATCGCAACACAGCGGATCAAGGTCTTGACAGGAGCCATCCAAGAAGCAACAAGCTTCAGTAGCTGTGCAGGCAGTTCCTGCTCCTTGTGGAGTACCGTTCTGATCGTTACAACACAGCGGGTCGAGCATCTGGCAGGAGCCGTCAGGCATACAGCAAGCTTCCACAGCTGTGCAGAATGTGCCCGGTCCCTGTGGAGTGCCGCTGAGTTCGTTCACACAGCAAAGAGCGTCAGCATCAATACAGCTTCCATCTGGCAGACAGCAGGCTTCCATTCCAAGACACTGTGAGCCATCACCTTCATAAACACCGTTATAGTAGGTTTCACAGGAATCCTGAGTTGTTTCTAAGCAGGTCAAACCTATGCCGGGTCCATCATCATAGCAACAAGCGCCGAGTACTACTTCCTCACCGCCGGTAACTACCAGAGACAAATCAAGCGAGCCGATGCAGTCGTGGTAGATTATTCCGGTAGGCTCAGGGATAATGAAGTTGTAGCCAAAGACATCAATTGAGACCCATTCCGGGTTATAATCAGTCATTTCCCAGTCAGCTATGAAATGTGGAGGTATTTGATCTACAGGGCCGTCGTAGAGTGTATCGCGACCGATATACAGCAACTCAAGCTCCGGCGGAAGTCCTGGCAATGGCGGTACGCTGTCACCTGGCGGTTGTCCTTCGAGTGACCATAAATCAGTCGAGTAGTTGACCACAAGAGTAATCCAACTCGGGAGGCCTGGTTCGAGCTCCGCAATATCAAATTCGATATGAGCTTCCTTCTGACGGTCGTATGTGAATGGGTGATCATAGAACCAGATATTCCAAAACTCCCAGTCGGGCTGAGCGTACATCCACCAACCATTGACGTCACCGGGCGGGTAGTAGCCAATTCCTCCGGTTAGTGAGGGAATAATCGCGCCGCTGGGATCAAACGCAATCCAGAACTCGTTCATAAGCGGATCGGTGGGTTCCCAGATATCCACCCAATTGAGAGAACCCCATTCAGCCCATACAGCGTCGTCGTTCCAGTGATCCTGGGTTGATTTCCAACCCCATGTGGTGGTAGACGGAGCAGCAACAACAGCAGATATGTTCACCCAGTAGACAGTACCGGAATCCTGCCAGAACCAGTCTAGCTCATCCAGACAGATATTATATTGGAAGTAAGCATAATGGTCATCAGGAATAACTTCACCGGTAGAGGGGTCATACCAGCCTTCCATTGTAGGTGGATCAATTGGTGTGAAATCAAATTGGGTGATCTCTCGTTCCCAAAGAGTAGTACCAGGCTTGCTGTAGCCGTCCGGGTTCTGCTCGGCTGGAATATCGTCGTGGATACTGAGCATAAAGCTCGTTACTTGACCTATATCCTCGTTTTTCCAGGCGCCCCAGAAGTGGAAATCTTTGATGTAGCCAGAATCCATGCACATGAAATCCTCAGCCAGGATCATCGGTTGCGTTGCATTAACTGCCCAGCCCTCTTCATC
>JAYEIF010000252.1:0-19522 GCA_034659895.1 Candidatus Zixiibacteriota bacterium | reverse complement strand
AGAATCACTTTTCTGCTCATAACTCCTCCTTAAAAATAGTTAGGTTAGTGGTTTAAGAGCTTTATATATTTTTTCGGTTACTTATAATAACCCATTAGATTTCATTCTTATTATAAGACACACATCAACATGCATTGCCTTTATTAAAACAGTGATGTAGAACTCATTAGTACTTACCCCTCATTTAAATAATACTATTATTTATAAATGTTGTCAAGCTTTTTTCGCATTGTAAAATGCTAATTTAATAATGTATGATTAGAAAATAACAAAAAATATAACAATAAGTTTTTATCAATGACCTTGAATTTTAATCTATAGTCTGTTATTATAAGCATAGAATTATGAATACTTATGACTCTTTGAAGTGAGTAACACTTAAAAATGCCATTCCTTTGAAGAGCTTGATTTGAAAGGAAATCTAATGGTTGTAAAAGAAAAAAGTACGGCAAAAGTTGACCAATGGAAAATCGCTCCACATGTTCTTGAACTCAAATCATCGGTGATTCGAGATATTCTGAAAGTGTCTTCACAGCCAGGTGTGATTTCATTTGCGGGAGGTTTACCAGCCGCTGAGCTTTTTCCGCAGGATGATATGAAGTGGGCATTGGAAGAAGTGTTTAATAAATATGGTCCTGCTGTGATGCAGTATTCGCTGTCTCGTGGTATCCAGCCTTTGTGCGAACTGTTAGCCGAACGCGCAACGAAAGAAGGCTCTCCGACTACAGCTGAGAACATCCAGATAACATCAGGAAGTCAGCAGGGTTTGGAATTGGTGTCGCGTGTTTTTATTACACCGGGAGATTATATTCTTACCGAGTTGCCAACTTATGTGGGCGCCGTTCAAGTATTTAATTATTATCAAGCAAAGTATGCTACGGTTGAAATGGATTCCGAAGGGATGATAATCGACCAGGTTCAGGAAAAACTTGAAAAGTACAAACCTAAGTTCATATACACAATAGCAAGTTTTCAGAATCCAACAGGAATCACAATGTCAACTGAACGCCGTCATCAGTTGATAGAGCTGGCGGCTAAGTACAATGTCCCTGTTATTGATGACAACCCATATAGTGCAATTCGGTTTTCCGGTGAAGCTTTACCTTCTCTCAAATCGATTGGAGGAGATCAGGTCATTACTCTGCAAACGTTTTCTAAAATTCTTGCGCCTGGATTGCGGATCGCATGGATGAATGGTCCGATGGAAATTATGGAGCGTTTTGAGAAAGTTAAACAGTGTACTGATCTACATACAAATACCCTATGTCAGTATTTGATCTATGAATACGTTGCAACAGGAAAACTGGAACCGCACATTGAGGAGATAAAGAAAGATTATCTGTCTAAACGAAATATGATGGTCAAAACACTTAGTGAGACATTTCCAAAAGGTATTACCTGGACGGAGCCAGATGGTGGTTTGTTCCTTTGGGTAGAACTACCAAAGCATATATCAGCCAAAGAGCTTTTGCCTAAAGCAGTCGAAAAGAAAGTTGCCTATGTCTATGGTGAACCATTTTATCCCAACGGCGGTGGGGAGAACTGTATGCGGTTGAACTTCTCAAATGCCACACTTGAAGAAATAGTTGAAGGTATTGGTCGATTAGCAGAATTGCTCAAAGAAAATATGTAATTGATACCAACAAATATCATATAAACGGGCTGACGGATTTAGTTCTGACAGCCCGTTTCTTGTTTGAGCTTGTATATAATTTGTTGAAGTGAGTGTGAGTTAAGCTTTTTTGTTGCTACTGTTTCTCAGGTGAGTTTAATACTAATATGTTAGTTCACTTTTTTAAATACCATGCTTTGCGCAACGATTTTATCATTGTTGAACTTGCTCAACATAGGATAACAAACGAACAACGTTCAAAGCTGGCGGTTGCTATCTGTGACCGTCGGTCCGGTGTGGGAGCGGATGGTGTGTTATACTTGTCTGGAAGTCGTCGCGCCGATTTCAAAATCAATCTCTATAACTCCGATGGCAGTTGGGCTGAGAAATCCGGAAATGGTCTTCGCATAGCGGTTGTGCACAGACATTTATTGAACAAACGCAGGAAATCTTTTGAGATGGAAATGAACGGTGTAATCTCTTTATCAACTGTTCTGACAAAAGAAAACAGCGGTTACTCAGTATCTGCGGGCTTAGGGAAACCTGACTTCGACGTCAGTAGAATTCCTGTCAAAACGCACCAACGCTATATGATTCAATCATCTTTACGATTGGGCGGACAGGATTTTCCCGTAACGTGTCTGGCGGTGGGGAATCCTCATACTGTTCTGTTTGTAGATGACTTCAATTTTGACTGGCAAACACTCGGGGCAGAGATAGAGCATCATATAGCTTTCCCGGAACGAACTAATGTGGAGTTTGTCAAAATTGTTAACAAGCGAAAACTCAAAGTCGCCGGGTGGGAACGTGGGGCAGGAGCTACGGGATCATCTGGCACCGGAGCGGCAGCGGCTGTTTGTGCCGCTGTTATGATTGGTAGAGCTGAAAGAAGCTGCCGTGTTATTTTTGACGCTGGTTCTCTTGATATATTGTGGAATTCTGACACCAATGAAATTGAACTCATCGGTTCTGTACAACATATCTGTAATGGAGTTTTTGAATTCTGATGATTTCCTATACTGAAGCAAAAAGACTCAACAAGCGTGGAAACGTCATCCCAATATATGAACAAATTCCTGCGGATTTGGATACTCCAGTTGGGGCGTTTCTAAAACTTACTAGAGGCAAACGCAATTCTTTTCTTTTGGAATCTATTGAGGGTGGCGAAAAACTTGCTCGTTACTCGTTTCTTGGCTTTGATCCTTTTCTTGTAATAGAGGGTGAAGCTAACCGGGTTGTCATCCAACAGAACAAAAGCACTCAAACGCTTGATGCTGACCCTGTCGAGTTTGTTAAAGAGTTGTTTAGTTTATATCGGCCAGTGAAAATTGATGGCTTGCCGCGTTTCACTGGCGGTGGCGTAGGCTACTTCTCTTATGATACCGTGCGATGGATTGAGAATATCCCAGATACAAATAAGGAAACTATAGGTCTGCCGTCAGTGAAATTGGGGATATTTCAACATATTGTTGTATTCGATCATCTGCGTCAGGAGATTATTGTTATTGCGAATATCCTTCATGAACAAGGAGACCCCGGTTTCAAGGCAAAGTACGATAATGCTCGATCTACTATAAAAAAACTTATCAAACGTCTTCGGTCGGTTCATATTAAAGTTCCTGAAGAGACACAAACAAGAGCAAAGGTCAAATCACATTGCACTAAGGCTGAATTTGAGCGCATGGTTCGTCGAGCGAAACGATATATCAAAGAGGGAGATATATTTCAGGTTGTCCTATCGCAGAGGTGGCAGGTAAAATCTAATCTGTCAGCCTTAACATTATACCGTCGTTTGCGCCGTATTAACCCATCACCTTATATGTTCATGGTTAACTTTGGAGAACATTCCGTTATTGGTTCTTCCCCGGAAATGATGGTGCGAGTAGAAAAAAAAGCTATTGAAACGCGGCCTATTGCGGGAACACGTCCGCGCGGTAAAAACGAGAAAGAAGATAAAAAATTAACTGATGACCTGTTGAACGATGCCAAAGAATTGGCAGAGCACACGATGCTGCTTGATTTGGGGAGAAATGATTTGGGTCGCGTTAGTGTTCCGGGTTCAGTTAAAGTTGTACAGAAAATGAGTGTCGAGAGATACTCACATGTCATTCATCTGGTTAGCTCAGTAACAGGGAAGATGAAAACGCGAGTAGCTCCTCTGGACGGAATGTTCTCATGCTTTCCGGCAGGAACGGTGTCTGGCGCTCCCAAGATTCGAGCCATGGAGATTATAGACGAACTTGAGAATGAGCGACGCGGAGTATATGCTGGAGCAATTGCCTACCTTGATTTCTGGGGGAATCTGGATTCCTGTATTGCTATTAGAACTGTTGTAAAGAATGGTCAGACATACTATGTCCAGGCAGGCGCAGGAATTGTGGCTGATTCAAAACCATCACGTGAATACAATGAGACAAAAGCTAAAGCAAAAGCATTATTAACTGCTATTACTGGCAAGGATGAGAAATAAACTGTGATTCTTCTGCTGGATAATTATGATTCCTTCACCTACAATCTATACCAGTATCTGGCAGAGTTGGGGGCTGATGTAGAAGTAATCCGCAACGACACTATTACAGTCGATGATGTTATTCGTATGGAGTTACAAGCAATCGTTCTCTCACCTGGACCTGGAAGGCCGGAAAATGCCGGTATTATGTCGGACTTAGTCCGTAAAATGGCAGGTCGAGTTCCGATTTTGGGTGTTTGTCTTGGGCATCAGGCAATAGCTCAAGTCTATGGCGGTAAGGTCACATACGCACCAACACTTATGCACGGTAAGACCTCTGAAATCAAACATGATAGGTCAGTTTTATTTCGTGGAATTTCTACTCCGTTCACTGGCACTAGATATCATTCACTTGTGGTTGAGCCGGAGTCATTACCGCATCAATTCAAGATTACAGCACAAACATCCGATAGTGTAATAATGGCTTTGCAACACCGTAAGTTGCCGCTTTACGGGCTGCAATTCCATCCAGAATCGATAATGACGCCAAAAGGCAAAATCATTTTACGGAACTTTTTGGATACGTTGTATGATAAAGGAGTGCATAAAAAAAGTAACAAGCGGAGGGTTCGTTACGGCCGATGAAACCTCTGCTGTTATGGATTATATAATGGAAGGTCAAGCTACTCCGGCTCAGATTGCAGGCTTGATTATCGCTCTTAAACAACGTGGTGAGACAGCTGAAGAGGTCTCCGGTTTCGTTCTTTCAATGCGAAAACACTCAATAAAAATTGAATTAGACAATCCTATGGCCATTGACGGTGTAGGCACTGGTGGTGATGGCGCACATACGTTCAATGTCTCGACCGCATCTACCATTGTTGCCGCTGCGGCTGGTGTGACCATCGCCAAGCATGGTAATCGTTCGGTCAGTTCCAAGTGCGGTTCTGCTGATTTGCTGGAAGCAGCAGGTGGAAATATCGATCCCGGTCCGGAATTGGTACATACCAATATCAATGAAATTGGCTTTGGATTCATGTTTGCGCCAAGATTCCATCCAGCTATGAAATATGCCGCTGGACCGCGTAAGGATCTTGGGGTTCGAACTGTATTTAATATCCTTGGTCCAATGACAAATCCTGCTTCGGTCAAGCGGCAGGTAACAGGCGTATATAGTCCTGAAGTGATGACATTGATGGCAGAAGTTTTGGAAATGACCGGTTCTACACATATTCTGGTGGCACACTCGCGGGATGGGTTAGATGAATTTTCTGTCTGTGCGCCTACGGATTTTATTGAAATTAACGAAGGCAATAGAACTGAAAATACAATCACTCCCGAAGAATGTGGTTTGAAACGCTATCCTGTTGATGCTTTAAAAGGCGGAAATCCTCAACATAATCTGACAATTCTTAATAGTGTATTGCAAGGTGAGAAATCGCCTTATCGTGATGCTGTACTGCTTAATGCCGGAGCTATTATGTATGTTGGCGGCAAGGTTGATTCGATTTCTGATGGAGTAGCTATGTCAACAAAGGCAATTGACAACGATTCCGCTAAAACATTACTTGATAGCTGGCGTAGTTTATCACATTCATAATATATGGCTCTCACCAACGACAAATCAGAAACAACAGAAACAACGATTGATACAGAGAGAGGTTTCCTGTCTGGCGTTAGAAATTATCTCGACACGCTGAAATTGTTTTCCAGAAACATCCGTCTTTACTTGATAGGTTCCTTCCTGATGGGAATCAATTTTCAAGTATTTCTACTGTTACTAAATCTTTATTTGAAGGAAATGGGATTCCCTGAGAGTGAGATTGGATTGGTAGGTTCTGCCAGAGCAGTTGGTATGACAACAATAGCTATTCCTGCTGCAATACTTCTATCCAGAATAAGACTCAAACCAATACTCATTGTCAGTATAACTTTGTTTGCAGTTTTTAGCATTGGTGTAGTAACATCAGATATGCTCGAACTCATCATCGGTTTTTCCATTCTGAGTGGTATGACTTTTTCATTCTACCGCGTTGCCGGTGGGCCGTTTTTTATGCGGAATTCTGGAAAGAAAGAACGTACACATGTTTTCTCATTTTCTTTTGGTGTGATGATTCTGGCTGGTATGGTAGGGTCACTTGGAGCTGGAAATCTCGCTGAATGGCTTGGTGAACAATTCGGTGATGTCCTGATAGGGTATCGGTATACACTTTATTGTGGAATAATATTCAGTCTGTTCGCACTTATCCCGTTCATGATAATTAAGCCGGAGAAACCTTCGCCAAAGGAGAAACGCATATCTATCTCGTGGAAACAACTAAAGTCCAGAGGATCATTCTATTTTAAGATTGGATTTGTAAATTTCCTAATAGGGATGGGAGCCGGATTAGTGATTCCGTTTTTGAATCTGTATTTCCGCGATAGGTTTGATCAGTCAACGGATTCAATTGGACTATTCTTTTTTCTGGTGCAGTGCTCTATGTTTGTCGGATCTATATCTGGACCAATATTAGCTAGACGGTTTGGACTCGTTCGGACTATTGTCATAACACAATTAGCCTCAATACCATTCCTGCTAACATTATCATATAGTTATTTCCTGCCACTGGTAGTGGTTGCATTTGTAATACGGGGCGGATTGATGAATCTTGGAATGCCTATAGTAGTCAATCTTGGGATGGAACTATCCGATAAGAAAGAACAAGGGCTGGTTAATGCTCTATTAATGGTATCATGGACATCGTCGTGGATGGTTTCCACCGCTATAGGTGGAATGTTTATTGAGCGATATGGATATACGTTTACTATGAATATTACTATTTTTCTTTATTTTATTTCTTCGATTGCTTTTTATCTGTTCTTCCGAAAGATAGAAACTCGCAGTCATAATGGCAAAGTGTGGACACTACTAAGAGAAAATAACTCATGAGGAATATCCTTCAGGAGATTGCGCGGGATAAAAGGCTGGAGATTGAAAAATTGCAGGTTGATTTACCATTGCAACATCTTCAAGCTAAGATAATTCCACGATCAGAGAGCCCTTTTGGAAATGCTCTCAGCAAAACAGACTCTGTCAATATAATTGCCGAACTCAAACAAGGCTCGCCATCAAAGGGTCTTTTGACTGACAATTTTAATCCGGTTATTAAAGCTAAACAGTACTACGATGGAGGAGCCACAGCTCTTTCAGTATTAACTGATCAGAAGTATTTCTATGGCCGTCATGAATTCTTGTCAATGGTCAAACACGAAACTGACTTGCCAGTGCTGTGTAAAGATTTCGTTGTCAACCGCTATCAACTTTATTACGCACGGTATATGAAAGCTGATGCTATCCTGCTGATAGTACAGCTACTTAATCAAAGCACATTACAGGAATACTTGAAGATTGCCGATGCCATTGGGCTGGATTGTCTGGTAGAGGCGCATGATGCAAATGAGGTTAAGGTAGCAGTTGAAAGCGGCGCAAAGATTATTGGTATCAACAATCGCAACTTATATGATTTTACTGTTACTCTGGAAACTTCTATACAACTGGCAAAACTTATTCCTGATAATATAATCAAGGTAACTGAATCGGGAATAGAGAAATACGAAGATGTTAAACATCTGCAATCAGCTGGATTCAACTGTTTTCTTGTCGGTGAATCACTGATGACCGCTGATGATCCAATTGCTCATTTGAAATCATTAAAGGGAATATGAAAAATTTTGTAGTCAAGGTATGTGGTTTCACTCGGCCGAAAGATGCCGCTTTGGCAGCTCAACTCGGCGCCGATATGATTGGTATGATATTTTATCGAAAGTCACCACGTTGGGTAAGTCAAAAAATTGCAAAGACTATTGTTTCGATAATACCTCCAACAGTAGCCAGAGTAGGAGTGTTTGTGGACCTCGATACAAACGCTGTGTTGAGAGTTGCACGGAGATTACAGCTGGATTACATTCAACTTCATGGTGACTATTCGAAGAAAGATATCAATCGCATTCACCTTGGAGGGTTCAAGGTGATTAAAGTTTTTCACATTACAACGAAAAGCGACTATACATCTGTGATGACGAGTAGCGCTGATCTTGTTCTTCTGGATAACAGAACAGGGGGGAGATCGGGAGGTACTGGACAACGCTTTGATTGGGGAATCAGTCCACCAAAGAAGATTTCGAATTTAGTTCTCGCTGGAGGAATAACAGCAGACAATGTCGAGGAAGGAATTAAGCGTTTTTCCCCTTTGATGGTCGATGTGAACTCAGGTGTAGAATCATCCCCCGGAATCAAATCAGCGGCAAAGTTGCGTGATTTTTTCACTCTTTGCAACAGGTTGCGATATGGCAAATAGAAATAAGCAAATTCCCAACAGAAAGGGAAGATTTGGTCCTTATGGCGGACGTTATGTGCCTGAAACAGTTGTGTTTGCTCTTGATGAATTGGAACACTTCTTTCGTAAAATAAGAAAAGATGCCGAATTCAAGGCCGAAATTCGCAACTATCTAACTTCTTATGTCGGTCGTTCTACTCCGTTGTATTATGCTGAACGGTTCAGCGAATATCTTGGTGGTCCGGATATCTATTTCAAACGAGAGGACCTCAACCATACTGGAGCGCACAAGATAAATAATACTGTTGGCCAGATTCTATTGGCGCGCAGAATGGGGAAACGCCGTATAATTGCCGAAACCGGAGCTGGCCAACACGGCGTTGCTACTGCTACCGTATGTGCCCGATTTGGTATGAAATGTGTCATTTATATGGGAGCCAAGGATATTGAACGTCAGGGAACTAATGTAGATAAAATGCACATACTTGGCGCTAAAGTAATACCTGTAACAAGTGGTTCGCAGACTCTCAAAGATGCTACAAATGAAGCTTTGCGCGACTGGGTGACAAATGTTCAAGACACATTCTACATAATCGGTTCAGCCGTTGGACCACATCCGTACCCGATGATAGTACGGGAGTTCCAATCCGTAATTGGAAAAGAAACCAAGCGGCAGTGCCGCCGTTTATGGGGAGGACTTCCGGACACCATAGTTGCCTGTGTTGGTGGAGGCTCCAATGCTATTGGTATCTTTGATGCATTCATGAATGATAAAAGTGTCAAATTGGTTGGCGTTGAAGCAGCTGGTCTGGGTTTGGTTTCCGGTAAACATGCCGCAACTCTCTTGCGTGGCAAACCCGGTGTATTGCACGGTTCATATAGCTATCTTCTGTATAATACTGACGGTCAGGTAATACTGCCACACTCGGTTTCAGCCGGACTTGATTATCCCGGAGTAGGTCCCGAGCATTCTTTTTTGCATGATATTGGTCGAGTAAAGTATGATACTATAACTGACAAACAGGCATTGAAAGCATTCAAACTGGTTTCACAGCTTGAAGGAATTATTCCGGCTCTTGAAACAGCACATGCGCTGGCGTATCTTGTGAAAGCTCGCAAGAAATTTCACAATGGGCAAAAAATAGTAGTCTGTTTCTCTGGCAGGGGTGATAAAGATATGGACATTATCAGATTGGAGGGGATGCTGTGACTAATCGCATTCGCTCTCGATTGGCAAATCTTGGTAATGCTAAAATGTTGATTCCATTCTTTACGGCTGGATATCCAGATTTATCCACTTCACTTGAGTATGTAAAAATTGCTGCTGATAATGGCGCTGATATGGTTGAGTTGGGGATGCCCTTCTCTGATCCTCTGGCAGATGGTCCACAGATTCAACATAGTTCCTATACAGCGCTACAGAACGGAGTTAATCTGCATCAGATTCTTGATGGTGTAAATAAGTTACGAGCAAATGTTGATTTGTCCATTATCCTAATGGGATATTACAACCCTATCTGGAGCTATGGTGAAAAACAATTTTTGCGTGATGCTTCCACAGCCGGTGTAGATGGTCTTATTATTCCTGATTTACCCGTCGATGAAGCTCAGTCCTATTGCAATGCTATACGCAAGAATAACTTGTCGGCAATCTTTTTGGTGTCCCCGACATCTTCTCCTAAAAGAGTAAGTACGATTGAAAAGAACTCGACAGACTTTGTGTATGCTGTTACGGTTACTGGTGTTACAGGTGCCCGAGCCAAATTCGGGCGAGATACTGATAATTATCTCAGTCACCTTTCTGATGTTCTAAAAAAGCCATTCGTAGCCGGCTTCGGAGTATCATCTCCGGAGTCAGCTATACGTCTTGGAAGATATGCCAATGGAGTGGTGATTGGATCGGCATTAGTGTCTTTAATTCGTGAATCACTATCAAATAGGACGTCGTTTACAGAGGTGGCGCGATTCCTTCATAAGATACGGAAAGCGTTAGGATAACACCTAGTTCATCTTGACATTGTCCCTGCAGTCGAATATGTTAATATGTTTCAGGTTGGCACGATTGGATGAAAGATACATTAGCAAGGAAGCAGATTTTGTCATCCATAGTTTGGATGACATGAATGATTAATTCAAATTGGATTTGAGTGTCGTGATTAAGGACAGATTCAAACAGGAGTTCGCTGATAATGTTGCCAAAGCATTTCAACAGTGCTTTCCTAAAAAATACGATGAGTTTGGTAGCGATCAGATATTCAATTCGGGCTATATCTACAATCAATTGGAAAAACCGAAAGATCCACGAATGGGTCACTTTGCGCTACCAGTATTTCGCTTTGCCCGTTTTTTGGGTGATAAACCGCCCGATATTGCTTCCAAAGTAGCACAAGCTGTTGAAGATAATTCCATTGACCAGTTAAAGATGGTGTCTGTGACAGCTTCAGGGGGTTTTCTCAACGGTCGGATTGATGCTGTCACGCTTACAAAACAGACGCTCAACGAATTACATGAAAAGGGAAATCGTTACGGCGCTGATATTGTCGGTAAAGGACGAACGGTTTTAATCGAGTACTCTTCGGTTAACATAGCTAAACCTTTTGGAATTGCACATCTGCGTACGACAATTCTTGGCGCTTCATTACGAGAGATATTCGATAAACTTGGCTACGAAGTTGTCGGTTTAAACTATCTTGGTGATTGGGGTACACAGTTTGGAAAACTTATAGTAGCCTATCAGAAATGGGGTAAGGACATTCCTGAGGATGATCCCGACTTGATTGATAGACTCTTCGAGTTATATGTACGTTTTCATAATGAGGCTAAGAATAATAAATCTCTCGATGAAGAAGCGCGTGATGTTTTCAAAAAACTCGAGAATGGAGATGAAGAAACAGTAAAGCTGTGGAAGTTATTTCGTTCTCGATCTATTGAAGAGTTCAAACGTATCTACAATCGAATCGGTGTGCGATTTGATTTAATCACTGGAGAATCGTTTCTAAACGACAAGATTGAACCAGTCATAGATCGTTTACATAAAGCAGGATTAAGTAGAATATCTGATGGAGCATTAGTAGTAGATTTAGATGACACTTTATTACCTCCATGCCTGCTGAAGAAGGCTGATGGTGCCACGTTGTATGCTACCCGTGATATTGCTGGTGCCTTTTGGCGGTGGGAAACGTATCAATATGACCAGTCTTTATATGTGGTTGCAAATTCCCAGAGCGATCATTTCAAGCAGGTCTTTGGTGTCATTGCTAAACTGGAAGAAGCTGAATCGGTTTCTGAAGAGAAGCGATTGACTAACCGTCTCAAGCATGTAGGTTTTGGATGGGTCAAATTTGGCGATAAAGCAATGTCAACTCGGGCTGGGAATGTGATTCCAATTGAGGATGTTGTCGACAAGGCAGCCTTGCTCGTAGAGGATATGATACATGAAAAAAATCCCGATTTGAAGTCTATACACAAAACAGCTCACATAGTCGGGGTCGGCGCAGTCAAGTTTTCACAATTATCCGTCAAGCGACAGACCGATGTCAATTTCAGTTGGGATGCAGTTCTCAATTTTGAAGGAGAAACCGGTCCGTATCTTCAGTATACTCATGCTCGACTTTGTTCACTGATTCGTAAGTATGGTAATAATATTTCATCGGATGTGGATGTATCTCTGCTTGACAGGGAAGAGGAGCAGCGAATCATAGAGCTACTTGCTGATTTCCCAGAAGCAATTGTCGATGCCGCCCGTAACTATGACCCATATTTTATCGCAACCCATTTGTTGAAACTATCTACAGCTTTTAACAAGTTCTACCAACGAAAAACTACCGATGGTAGAGTGGATAAAATAATCTCTGATAATCAGGCAATTACTTCAGCTCGCATGGTATTAGTGGAAGCAGTTCGCACTGTGATAAATGAAGGCTTGCGTTTACTTGGTATCAAAGCTCCAGAGGAAATGTAGAATGGCGTATATTATCCGCAAGTCAACCATTTGCGTTTTCGAGCTTATTGATGGTAGTATTGTGCTTGATTTGCGTAATGTAACTGAAAATAATTTTAATCAATTAGAAATAGCTAAAACAGTTCAACTATATTTAGATAATCTGCAACAAGTTATCAATAAGGTTATCAAAAACGATTTACTCAGCGATATTTTCGCTGCTACTGTCAGGAGTTGTATATGCTTGTAGTAATGGAAACTTCAGCCCCGAAAGATGCGGTCGACAATGTTTGTAAGTTAATTGAAAAGATGGGACTTACAGCCCATCCGATGCCCGGCGCTCAACGTACAGCTATTGGCATTACGGGCAACAAATCGCAGATCGATTCCGATCGCATAATGACTCAGCCAAATGTAAAGGAAATAATCCAAGTTACGAAACCGTACAAACTCGTCAGTCGGGAGTTTTATCCGAAATCAAGTGTTATCGAAATTGGAGATGTCAAAATAGGCAGTTCCAATTTTATCATTATGGCTGGTCCCTGCGCTGTTGAAAATCGGGAACAAACCTTAACTATAGCAGAAGCCGTGGCTAAGGCTGGTGCAAAGATATTACGCGGGGGAGCATATAAACCACGTACATCGCCATACAGCTTTCAGGGTCTCAAAGAAGAAGGGTTGAAAATACTTGCTGAAGCTCGTGAAAAATTTGGGCTTAAGATTGTTACTGAAGCAATAGATACTGAAACAATAGACCTTGTTTCAGAATATGCTGATATTGTTCAAATAGGTGCCCGTAATATGCAAAATTTCTCACTGCTGAAGAAAGCGGGTCGTCAGAAAAAAGCTGTTCTGCTAAAGCGTGGTATGGCTGCAACAGTAGATGAACTCCTTATGGCTGCTGAATACGTTATGGCTGAGGGGAATCCCAATGTCATTCTGTGTGAACGTGGTGTGCGGACTTTTGCTGAACACACACGCAACACACTTGATCTCTCTGCCATTCCCTACATCAAAAACGCCAGCCATTTGCCAATTATCGTTGACCCCAGTCATGGAACAGGACGCAAAGAAAAGATTATCCCAATGTCAAGAGCTTCCATTGCGGCAGGAGCAGATGGATTGATTGTTGAAGTTCACCACGATCCAGCTAACGCTCTTTCGGACGGACCTCAATCAATAGTGCCTGAAATGTTTGAACAACTGGTAAAGGAAATACGTACACTTGCAAGCGTACTCGGCAAAACATGCGCATGAAAAAGCTTTATCCCGCCAAAAGAATAGAAGGCACTATTTCTCTTCCGGGCGATAAGTCAATTGGTCATCGTGCAGCATTACTATCGTTGTTGGCTAAGCAACCAATGACTGTTAGCAATTTCCCGAATGCAGCAGATTGTCAGAGTTCATTAAATGCTATCCAGCAATTAGGTGTGAGTGTTGAAAGAGAGAATAATACAATACGTCTGTTCCCTCCGAAGTTTATTCATGCTGAACCTGATACAATTGTAGACTGTGGCAACAGTGGAACTACTGCGCGCCTTTTATCAGGTATCATTGCTGGTTCAGATTTGGAAATAACACTGACTGGTGACGAATCGCTAAGCTCTCGTCCAATGAAGCGTGTTATTGATCCGTTAACCGAGATGGGAGCTGAGATATTTTCTGACGAAGGCCATCTTCCGTTGCGTATCAGAGGAAGTAATCTGTCATCATTCAAATATCAATTGCCAATAGCATCAGCACAGGTCAAGTCCTCACTTTTGTTGGCTGGGTTGTCATCAGGATGTTCGACTATTATTCGTGAAGATACCATTACTCGCAATCACACTGAAATAATGATAAAAGAACTGGGTGGTGAGATACGAGTACAAGACATTAAACCAGTGTTGATGAATGATCCAAAGGATCCTCGCAAGCGCCGGATGCAAATGCCCGAATCGTTCAAAAGAGAGATTGTCCTATCATCACAGGCTAAGCTTGCAGGTGGAGAAATTAATATCCCTGGCGATATTTCGACAGCTTCGTTTTTTATGGCGGCGGCAGCTATTGATGGCGGGCCGCTTACTATCGAAAATGTTGGTCTTAACACGACGCGCAACACCTTCCTGAGTCACCTAAAATCTGTTGGTGCTTCAATAGAAATAACCAATAAACAAACAATCTCTGGTGAGCCAAGAGGAACAGTCACTGTATCCGGAGGAAAACTCAAACCACGCCGTATAAGTGGAGAGACCACCGTAGGGCTGATTGATGAAATCCCAATTGTAGCAGTAATAGCCGCCTTTACTGACGGAACTACAATAATTCGAGACGCTTCCGAATTGAAAGTGAAAGAATCAAACAGACTTGAAGCTGTTGCTCATAATCTCAAGTTAATGGGGATAAAATGCGGTGTGCTCAAGGATGGCTTGGCTATCGAAGGCGGTAAAGAGCTTTCCGGTGCAGATTTTAAGAGTTTTGGAGATCATCGTATTGTAATGGCTTTTTCTATAGCATCTTTATTTGCAGTGGGACCATCGACTATCGATGATGAATCAACGGTAAAAGTCTCCTGCCCCGAGTTCTTTGATTTATTGGAAACGGTTAGCAAATGATAACCAACTACAAGTTTGGACTTATTGGAGAGAATGTAATCTATTCCAAATCTCCTGCTATCTTCAGTGTAATCTTTGAAATGGAACAAATTAATGGAGTGTTTGACATTATCAATGTTGAACCTGAACTGCTTCGTTCGAAGTTAAAATCACTAACCGCTCTGGGATATCAGGGTGTATCGGTAACAGTACCATACAAAGAGATGATAATTGAGTATATAGACGAACTTGATGCCCGGGCAAAGCATATTGGAGCGGTTAATTCACTTCTAATGAGCGATATGACTATTAGTGGATACAACACCGATTGTGACGGTTTTGCACTACCTCTGAGAAAATATCAAAAGATATTGAAAGATGGAATCGTACTGTTGCTCGGATGCGGCGGAAGTGCTCGAGCAGTGGCTTATAGTTTAAATAGCGAGTTTGGTGTTAAGAAAATCTATGTGGCGAGTCGGGATGAAAAACATCTGAGTGATTTCAAATCCCAAATGGAAACAGTCTTGCCTGATGTTTCTATTGAAACAATGGACATTAACAAATTGGACAAAGTTGCCAAGCAAACTCTGGCTCTTATAGTTAACTGTACGCCTTTGGGCGGGCCAAACCATGCGAAAAAATCGCCATTGCCATATCAATTTGAGTGGCCGCAGAGTGAAATCTACTACGATCTCAATTACAATCTGGACAACTGTGCTCTTACTTTATCTCGTGAAACAAGCAAGGTGATTATTGATGGAACCCGTATGTTAGTTGGACAGGCGGTAAAGTCATATCAACTGTGGACCGGTCGGAAAGTTCCATTTGAAACAGTCTACGAACAAATTGACTTTGGTGGTGCGTAGTATAAAATAACGTTGTAAACTGAGAAGACTTTGAAGTTTTACAATTGGAGTTTAAAATAATTGATATTTTACGCAATATCTTTTTGATTGGTTTTTCTGGTTCTGGCAAGTCAACCGTTGGACCGCTGTTGGCTAATCTTTGCAAAACACATTTTGTTGACACCGACAGTCTTATAGCAAAGCATTATAGAAAATCAATTGTGCGAGTGTTTACAGAAGATGGTGAAAAAGAGTTTCGCAAAACTGAGACCGATATAATTGATAAAATAGCCAACAATCAAAGAGAATATCGAGTTATTGCTTTGGGTGGTGGAGCCTTTGAACGATATCAGAATCGACAAATGATAATGAAACAAGGAGTTGTTGTGTATCTAAGTTGCTCTGTTAGTGAGCTGTATCGACGTTTGAGAATTTATACTGATCGTCCTCTGCTTATACCGAAAATACGGCCCGGTGAGTCAAGGCGAATGGCAATAATGCGACAGATAGCCACTTTGTTAAACAAACGCAAAAAGCAGTATCGTATGGCAGATATCATGGTAGCAACTACTAATAGAAGTCCTGAGGAAGTTACTCAACTAATTATGAGTAAAATTAGGAAGATTTATGCATAAGGTAATTGTTCGTCTTGGTGAGCGTAGCTACCCAATAGTAGTCGGAGCCAACGGATGGAAAAACGAGCTTCCCCGTTTGATTAAACATACAATTAAACCAAAAGGAAAGCTGTTTGTTTTTTACGATGCACAGTTATATGCCCTGTATGGAAAAGATATTGCAAGAGTAATAAAAAAGGCAGGAGTGTCAGTGTCGGAACTGGTGCTTCCAGTCGGTGAACGTACCAAGTCACTGACACAACTCAAACGCATATACGGATACCTTTTGGATAGCCAAATTACAAGGAATGATATTATTTTGGCTTGCGGAGGAGGAGTTACAAGCGATTTGGTTGGATTTGTCGCTGCTACAATTCTTCGCGGTGTTCGCTGGGGAATTCTTTCAACAACTCTGTTGGGGATGGTTGATGCTGCAATCGGTGGCAAGACTGGTATTAATCACACTAAGGGCAAGAATCTGCTTGGGGCAATCTGGCAACCATCGTTTGTGATTTGTGATTCTATTTTTCTTCAGACACTTCAACAGCGACAATTGATTGCAGGGTTAGGTGAGGTTACCAAATATGCTGGTTTGGTCAAGTCAGATATGATAAGTGTCTTAAACCAATACTTGAAATCTGATGATATGTATAACCAGAAATTATTGACTCAATTGATTCATCTGTCTGTACAGTATAAATCAGAAATTGTTGCTCGGGATGAACGAGAGAATGGTCTTAGAATGATTCTTAACTTGGGACACACTTTCGGACACGCTGTTGAGAGATCACTTGGTTATGGTCGATTATATCATGGAGAAGCAATTTTGATTGGTTTACTTGCGGCAATTGAACTCAGCGTTAGGCTCAAGAAAACCCGTATGCGAGGGCTAAAAGCCTATCGAAATATCATCTGTAATCTTATCCAGCTGTTACCACGTCGCAGTATTAATATAGAGGAGACATTATCTGCTATGTCTTTCGATAAAAAGAGATTTGGCAAACAGTTAAGATTCGTTCTTCTCGATGCTCTCGGTCGGCCGATAATTGTCGATAATGTGAAGAGAAAAGATATTCATCTGGCGCTGAAATCCGCACTTGAGGAATATTGAACTTTGGAGATATAGTCATGGCACATATTTTAGTTGTAAACGGACCAAATCTAAATATGCTCGGAACGAGGGAAACTGAAATCTATGGGGCGTCGTCTCTTTCAGAGTTGAATGACCAATTGGCCGAAATGGCATCTGAGCTCAAGTTGGAGGCACATTTTTTTCAGTCGAATTCTGAAGGTGAATTGATAGATTTTATTCAGACAGAAGGACAAAAAGCTGAAGGGTTGATAATTAACCCGGGTGCCTTAACACATTACAGTTATGCTTTGGCTGATGCTATTACAGCTGTGGATATAGAAACTATTGAAGTGCATATATCTAATATATATGCCCGCGAGGAGTTCCGTCAAAAGTCAGTAATTGCTCCGATAGCATCAGGGCATCTTGTAGGATTTGGTCTATATGGTTATGCTATGGCATTATCATATTTTGCCGATATGACTAATGAAGATTAACACAATGCTACGATACCTGTTCACATTCGTGCTTAGCACACTTTTGCTGTTAGTATCCTGTCATGAAACCACTTTAGACAGGAAGCAAGTGAAGACGGTACTTGATTCCCTTGAAAATAAACTTGAGTGGCTGGATTATCGCATTGCACGTGAGACTTTGGAGTTCAGCGCTACTGGAGCTTCGGACTCACTTGATTATTATAATGGGCTATACAAATATGTAATAAATGACCCTGCACTTCTCCATATTCTGAAACATGGGCGGCATTTACTAAACGACGAAAATACCCTTAGACAATTTGAACTACTGCGTTCATCGGTATTTCTTCGGAAGGTAGAATCTTCAAGTGAAATTGTAGCGCTTCGTGATTCTCTGGCGCAACTTTATTCTAACCAAAGAACGGAATCAGATAATCAAACTAAAATTAATTCATCCTCTCCTTGGTTATGTTGTAATAGCAATGATTCTGATAGTAGAGAAAAAACATACAAGACACACTGGACAGTGGGGGAGAGATTCGCAAAGGGTTTTGGAAAGCTCGTTCGATTGCGGAACAAGGAAGCTCGTCGCTTAGGGTATAACAACTACCTGTCATTATCATTTGCACAGCAGGACATTGAATTACATGAATATCTGAAACTTCTTAATTATATTGATTCGTTAAGCATCAAGCCATACGAGGATATCCTGCATAAAGCGCAATCACGTATTAGTGATAATCTGCTCGAAATCTGGGACTTAGGGCTCGCTTATCGGGATATAAATCAGCGCATTGATGTCCGTTTCCCTTATGACTCGCAACTTGTTTTTGTCCGCAGGGAGTTAAAAAGTATCGGATTCAATCTTGATAAACTCCCAATCTACTTTGACTTGGAACCATCCGAGAGAATAACCGAGCCTGCTCGTTTTCATACAATCAAAGCGCCTTATGACGTGCGTGTGACTGGAGAAATATCTGACGGTATACACAGCACATATGCGTTGATACATGAAATCGGGAAAGCGCTTCATCGAGTGTACATATTTCAAGATCGTGCATTATACATAAATACCATACCAGCAGTCTGGAGCGAAAGTATGGCTCGTTCAATAGCTGCACTATGTAACGATGATCAATGGTTGATCAACTATGCTGGTTTGCCACTTTCACTGGTAGAGTCATACAAAAAAGTAAAAATGGAACAGAGCATCATGCGTTTGCGTATGACTCTGGTTAACTTGATGTTTGAGTACGAAGTTTATAGCAATCCAAATCGCGAGCTAAACAAGCTTTATTGGGATCTCTTTGAACATTATATGATGTTACCGCGTCATGACGACATTAAACCCTGGGCTGCTACTATCGAATTTACGACTCATCCTGTTTCTTTGCAAAATTACCTATACGCTGATATTATTGCAGCTCAAATCGTAAATAGAATAGAGCAACAATATACAAACCTGTCAGACAACAAAGCTATAGGTCCTTATCTAACTCAGAACTATTTCCGTTTCGGAGCACGTTATGACTGGAGTGATTTGCTTAACCGCGGAACTGGTGAGAAACTAAATCCAGACTACTTCATAAAACACTTTGGAATTTGAATGTCATCCTATCTGTTCC
>JAYEIF010000251.1:0-6829 GCA_034659895.1 Candidatus Zixiibacteriota bacterium | reverse complement strand
AAGTATAAGTTCTTTGTTCATAAATAGATAAGCATGTTTTGTATTGTTTCAAGTGAAAGGGTTTTGTTATAAATAGCTTAAAAGGCTTTCACTTGATAAACATTCTACACGCCACGGCGCACTTTCAACTCGCGTAGCAGCGGGGCTTGTCTCCGCTGTGTGTATAGAAACGGGCGACACAAGGCCGCCCGCTACGCGAATTTGAGATTATGGTACATAATAACTAATTATTCAGCAAGCCCTAAATTATTTCGTGTATTAAATTGTTCGTTGTATTCCAGAAAACAATTTCCTGAAATCAATTTGGACCGGCTGTCTGTTTTTCGATAAGTGTTTGGTTGTCAGTTACTTCTTCGTGAGGTATAACTGTTACAAGGCTTGTCAGATCTTTAAGGCCGTCCCCAAGACGTATTACAATAAGCGACGCTGGAGTTTTATCGGGAAGTGAGATATGAAGTTGAGTGTTACAAGTTGAATCGGAGGCATTAAGGAAGGAATCAAGGACAAAACTACCTGAAAATTTATTATCCAATAAAGATGCAAAACGGCCGAAATCGCCAATAATATCTTTCTGTTCAACCATTTGATGAATAGTAGGATTGTGCCCAACAATATCTCCATCTTTATCGGTGAGAAGAGCACCGATTCCAAGGCTGTCAAGCAGACCGACGGTAAAGCGGACATTCAATTCCTCTGTTTGATTCTTTTCATCCTGTTGAGTATTTTGTTGAGAAGTGGAAAGCGGCTCCGCCAAACGAGTCGCAAGCTGTATAGCTAAAGCACAACGGGAGATACCATCAGCGGCATCAACTTTTGATATTGTGTCATCATAGATAAGGCGTATCAAATACTGTCCTCTTGCGCCAAACTCAATGCGAGCAATATATTCTTTTGGTGCATAATCCGCAGTAACTCCCAGTGCATCGCAGGTCTCAGAATTCGTAAAATCATACACCAAGCCAGTTTCAACTACCAGATTGTGAAGAGCTTCAGTCTCTGGAATAGAAATTGATACAAAAGCATCATCTTCATCACCCGCTGCGTGCCGTAGCTCGAGCGAATCATTGCTAATCAGATACAAGCCAGCCAAACGAGCTTCGGAAAGCGATTTTAGTTGCCTGAGGAAACTTTTGATATCAAAGCGATTATCCATTTCCAAAATGCTTTTCAATAATCTATTGTAAGCGCTATTTTCTTTTATGGGAGTTTGGTGTGTAATATGATTATCGGGCGTAGTTATTATGATATAGTTAGACGGATTACCGGCAATGAAATTAAGTGATACAACGGCTGTAGCTGGAATGTTATTCCCATCTCTTGAAACAAAACCAATATGAGTATAATCATAGAAGGTCTCGAAATTGTTTCGTTTACTGATGAGGTACTCAACAATTTCCTGAGAAGGCTCATCGAGAAATTCAAGGATTAGCTTGCCAAACAGTTTCTCGCGGGAATAGCCTAAGAGTTTCTCAATCCTATCGTCGATGTAAACAAGACGACCCTTTAGATCTATTTTGCAAACCGCACAACGCCGAAGTGCGCTGTCGGTTTCTCTGTTTTCATTTTCCATTCAACAGTGTCAATCTACTTTTAGCGCCTTTATATGGCTTGTCAACTTCTCAGTGCAAACACGAATGATATAAACGCCGTTTGCCACGTTCGCTCCGTATTCGTTGCACCCGTGCCATCTAATTACTACATCGGACGGAGACGGCGAATTGTTGACTCTTTCCCATACTTTTTCGCCAGCAGAATTGAACACATTAACGCTGATCCAAAATCCAGCATCTGGAGACACAAAAACGCATATAGAATCACTAAATGGATTAGGACCGGCAAATATTAGTCGCTGTGATGCGGCGAGGTTAGTTATTGTAATGAATGCTGTATCTGCAAAGTAACCCACATCAGCCACAATCCCAACGTTAGTTGTCGGAGGTGATTCGGTAGAACCTAACACATTGAGTTGTCCTGTGCCGTCTTGATTATCTACAAATGATACTCCAATTGGCAGGTTAAATGCCGAGATGTCTGGCACTCTATCACTCCGCCCATCGGTGGAGATGAGAACCGAAACGAAGTTATCATGTTCTGCTTCTATCATTTCAGGGACATTAAGATGGATAATGTCAGCTGTTTTCACTGCATCGAATAGCCCATTGCCGAAGTCATTGTCAGGAGCTGAAGTCCTATTGCCGGATTGCTTTATAGATGTTCGCAATTCATCGGCAGTGAGACTGGAATCGTGTTGAAGAGCCAAGGCAGCGCAACCGGCTATCAATGGGGTAGATAATGATGTTCCACTTGCCGCAGTCAATCCTCCAATATGGGAAACGGACAGTACCCTCACTCCGAGCGTCGTGATGTCCGGCTTAATGCGTCCATCGGCAGTTGGCCCGGGCGAGGAAAATGCTGCAAGTGTGGAATCTGCATTTACAGCGCCTACTGCTATTACCGAATCACCATCAGCCGGAGTTAGGATATGACCCCATGAATTGTTACGCATGTTACCGGCTGCGGTAACGACCAAAATGTTTTTCGATGCGGCAATGTCAGCGGCTTTAGTAATCAGCGGCGTGTCACCATCAAGATCATTAAATTCATAATTGTCACTGTCGGTAAATTCGTAGTAGCCAAGAGAACAACTGATAATATCAGCTCCAGCGGAGTCTGCCCACTCGGCAGCCATAATCCAGTTATCCTCCTCACGCTTTATCTCTGTGTCACCGCAGGTTATCTCCGTCTGAGCCAGCAGGAAATCAGCCTCTGAAGCGACTCCTATCAGTTCTCCCTGCAACCATGCGGCAATTACTCCCCAAGTGATAGTGCCATGTCTGGTTTGCCAACTGCCAGAGGGTTCTTCTTCGCAGTCTGGTTCAGAGACACAGGAATCATTGTTGACAAAATCCCATGCTCCTATAACTGATGTCGAATCAAATGCTTCATGATCCGGATTAAACCCGGTATCAAACATAGCGATACGGACGCCTTGACCTGTCAGACCAGCTTGATGTAATTTGATTGCTCCTACAAAGTTGTTTTGCAAAAACGATCCCCCATAGTTTGAGGAATCGGAGACTTCCATTCCCGGGCTTTGTCTCAGAGGTATAATTCTGTCAGGAACTGATTGCACAAATGTGCGCACAATATCCATTTTGGCAACGAATGGAAGTGCTGCAAGTTGATAAACCTGATTTGATGATGCTTCAACTGAAATCGCTTTCAACCACCGTGAGACACCAAGAATTTTAACGCCTTTTGCACGGACAGTTTCAATTGCCGATGAAGATACAGAATAGTCCATACGATTAATCAGAAAACCTGTTGGATCAACCCGAGCACGCCGTTTTAGAGCTTCATCGGACAGCGTGATAGGATTTCTGTCAATTGCAGAATTGTCAACAAACACCCAAACACGTAACAGCGTTGAGCTGTTATTCTGCGCCAGAGAAAATAATAATCTGTCAGACAATTTTGATTGACCCTGCACTGTCGAGGCAAATATCAAAAGCGCAAAGCATAGAAGCAAACTGATAATTGGGTGGTAACAATGACGCGAGTGCTGGATTCCTATCCTGAAAGAAACTTTGTGCATTATTTCTTCTTGAACAAATCTAATAATTTTTTACCAGCGTCCTCAACAAGATTCTCGCCAGCTTTTTTGGAGAGAGCGGAATAGTCGATTTTTGCGGTCGGATGGTTAATCGTTCCCGATACTGTAAAGGGAAGAGCTATACGATTGCTGTGACGGTCGTTTAGCAATCCCGACAGAGTGCCGAGCAATCCCTTGTTTGACTTCATCCGCTCAGTGGTTTTTGCGGATAATAGGATATTTCCCGAATAAGAAACATCGTTATTGAAAGAGTAGTATCCATCGAGAATAATATCACCCACATTCCCTAAACTGGTAAGCAATGTGTCAAGTCTTACTTTTCCGTCACGGACTGTTATATTTGTTCGAGCATCTTTAAGAGTCTGTTCTTTGCTTATGTTACTTCCCACTTGATCGGCGAGCATACTGAGTGTTTTGTAGATGGCACCAGAGGTTACGATGCGGCCATTTTGCATTTGAGCCTTGCTGTTCATACTCAGAGAATTAAGGAATTTGTCTGATTCCCACCCTTTTGCCTGATAGTCGCCGGAAAGATCGAATTTTCCAAACAAATGCCCGCCGAATTTGGTGAAACGTCGAATAAAATCATCAGCCTCAATCTGTGTGGCTCGAAAGGTGCCTTTATACATTGGGAGTTCAAAATTGGCAAGGTCAATAGTAGTATGACCAGACACATCACCGGAGTATACTTTTCCAACTACATCAGAACAGACAACTTTGCGGTCGGAGTATGTAAGATCGCCGGTTACACCAGTGAAATCCACACGACAATAAACAAGTGTATCAAGTGAGAACTGCCCTTTAGCAACTATATCGGGTAACATAACTGGCGACACCGAATCAATCGCAATCTCCGTAGTGGTTTCATCATCTATTTTTTCACTGATTCCCGGCACAGCTTCAGGGAATAGGCTATCGACATTGAATCTACTCGATGTCAACTCAAATAGGAGCAATGGTTTTTCAAAACGACTGCGATTAATTCCTTCAAATGGCAACAAATACGGGATAGGCTTCACAAATGTACCATGAAGACTGAGATTACTGCTGACAAATTGGGCTTTTAGTTCATCAATGTAAACCGTATCAGGAACTACTCGCAGTTTCGCCTGCCATTTCCTTATCGGTTCCGCTATGAGAGTGTCTGAATAGTATCCATCAGTTACACTTACAGTTCCGCGTGGTTTTAGTGTTGTCGGATGGTTCATATCGCCTATCACAGCGATTTCCATTTCCAGTTTACCTGTTAGCTTGGGAGATCCTTCAGGTGGTAAATATCCATTCAAAATGTCAAGATTGAGACTGCTATGGAGTTTCCCATCAAGCCCTATCTTCATTTGTTCTGCCTTAGCGCTATCTTCTACAATATACGGGACCAAATCAGTAATACGTCCTGAAAATGATAGTTGGCAAGATTTACTTAAGGTGCCAAACTGTTTGATGCGTAACACACGCCTGTCAAAGTAGGCATCGAGTAAAAAGCTATCGATTGGCTCGGGTAAAAGGGACGAGGAATACCTTCCGTTTGGAATTTTGATATTGCCTGAGATATCAATTTTTTCGAGTTCGTTAACCTTGCCGAACAATTTTACATCAAGAGTGGCTCCTCCTGCGAGATTATGGTTATCATCAATTGGAAGGAACGGTTTTAGAAATACAAGATCCAACTCACCGGCAACATCCGCATTGATAGTTGGATCATCGAAATCATTGACCACGAAGTTTCCTTTGAGAGGTTTGCCATTAAATGTGCCCTCCTCAATAATCATTCTGATATTATCCGGTTTGAAGTCAAGCAAAGTCCGCTCACACTGGAGTTCTCCGTCGATTTCAACATAACCAACTTTCATATCCGTGATAGTGGCAGTCCCTGAATATGACAGAGGTCTTTCCTGTCCTCTTTTGTAATTAACGTCTGCATTGAGAGAGAAATCGCCATTTATGTCAAAGTCTTCAAGAACAACCAGACGTTCCGGTGAAACCAGAGAAAGCAAATCATCGACATTAATTTTACCCGACCTAATCGAAGCCCTTGCTTTAAGATTATTCCCCTCATGAGACAAGTCACCATCAAGGTCAAGATTCAATCGACCTATTCCTAACTCAGCCTCTTTCAATGAAAGGTATTTCTGATTAGCATCATAATCAGCTGTCCAATCGAGAGAAACTTCGACAGGAGGTAATGGCATATCACCGCTGAGGCTAATTTCATTGACAGAGAACCCACCCTCTGAATGGTAGGCATCCTTACGGGGATTCTCGAGATTTGTAACTAAATTAAACTTTGACAGACGGACAGTATCTCCGGACTTATCATTAGCATACTGAAGAATGCCATTTCTAATTTCAAGTTGGTCAAAACTGAGTGCCGCCATCGCTGCTTTTGCTTCAGCCGGTGCCGCAGATGGTGGCTGGTCTTTGGCAGACAGCGCACCGGTGTCAGCAAAACTGAAATTGTCACAGCCGTCAGACAGACGGCGCATGGAAATTTTGGGCTGGTCTATAATTAACCGTTTGACACGATACTCTTTGGAAAGTAACGGAAGGATACTGAGCTTAACATCAATAACGTCAGCTTTCAGCAAATCGTCCTCGTCGGTCATACAGGATGGATTACCTATTCTGACACCGTAGAGCTTGATACCAAGTCCGCCCCAGAACGACAGTTTGACGTCATCAATTACAACTTCCTGTCCAAGCGCTTCGCTGCTTCGCTCGATTGCCATCATTTTGGCTTTCTCGGTTGGGAAAAACAGTATAGCACACAGCACGAGAATAAAGATGAGAACGACAAATCCCGCGGCTACAAAACCCAGTATCTTCAAAAGTTTCTTCATATATTCCTTGTGAAAAATCGTTGCTTTCACACCTCAATATTACACTAATCGATTCAGATACGACAATCAACAAAAACCGGCTATTGTCCTTGATGTAGAGTAAAATAAAACGGCTGATGATTTAATATACCACCAGCCGCGAGTTTCATAAGTTTGTATCGAAAGTCATCAAATAGGGTTTGTTGAATAATTAGTTATTATGTACACAATCTCCCCGCCTTTGGCGGGCGCGCCCGCCTGTCAAGCGGACAGGTAGCGGGCGGCCTTGTGCTAAAAGTGCGCCGTGGCGTGTCGCCCGTTTCTATACACACACCTGTCTGCGACAGGCAGGGCGGAGACAAGCCCCGCTGCTACGCGAGCTGACGTGCCTGTCGGCGCA
>JAYEIF010000250.1:0-6844 GCA_034659895.1 Candidatus Zixiibacteriota bacterium | reverse complement strand
CAAAAAACATTAAAAACAATCAAAAAAATATCAAAAGGAATTTCTTCGTAAGTTTTTGATGGAAAGCGTAACACAAAGAATAACAGTAAGTTACGAAAACAGCTTGACCGTGTCTGGGGGTACTTTCTTGATGAGAATGATGAGTTTACTCCTATTGACAAGATAACAAAAGAGGGCCTTCTTAGGCTTGTGGATCAGACTATTGATGAAGATGCAGAATTTGACGAGTACGATCAAGATTCGATCAAAAATGCAGCACATCAAATTCTTTATAAAAGTATTTATGAGAAACTAAAAGAGTTTAATAATAAAAAAAATGAGTTTATAGATGAAGTCAAGCGTGAGTACTTGACGGAATATGAGAAATATCGAGAAAAACCATCACAAAATGGATGTAATTAGCAATTACATTATGTAAGGCCGGGTGACTCACCACTCATGGTGTAATAAGGCGAATTTTGCGGCGAAGCCGCATTTCGTGTCCACTGGATGTCCACATCAGACGGGCTGCAAGTCGAGACTGACAAAAAAACTAGGTATGACAGAGGCTAGTCACTTTGGATTTCGTGTGCATTCGCAATTATGGTTTAGGTTTAGATTCATGGAGTATGGTATATGACTTGTGCCATATTTGTGCCACATTGATACTAAAAACCTTCGAAAAGCATCAAAAACAATCAAACAGGCTGGAATAGATAAGCTATTGAATTTCATCACGATACGCTGTAATTAGTAGCCTTACAAGGAGTTGTAAAAACCCTGTTTTTCGATTCCCCCCACCTCCAAATAAAATATAAGTCCGTGTGTAACAATTAGTTACGCTAAATGCGGGTTCGGTGTTAGCACCGCTACGATTTTCAATGTAATTCGGGTCTGCTGAATAATTAGTTATTATGTACCACAATCTCAAATTCGCGTAGCGGGCGGCCTTGTGTCGCCCGTTTCTATACACACACCTGTCTGCGACAGGCAGGTCGGAGACAAGCCCCGCTGCTACGCGAGCTGAAAGTGCGCCGTGGCGTGTAGAATGTTTATCAAGTGCAAGCCTTTTAAGCTATTTATAACAAAACCCTTTCACTTGAAACAATACAAACATGCTTATCTATTTATGAACAAAGAACTTACCCGCCTGTCGAGCGGACAGGTACTTTATTCAGCAGACCCTAAATATTTACCGACATAGTCAGACATATTGTTGCCAGATATATATAAATGATAACAAATTATCTGTCTCGAAAAAAAGTATGATTTTACTTGACTTTTGTTCTCAAAAAGAGTTCATTTGTTCCGATAAAAGATACAAGTGTTCCATTAATAGAATCGGTTGTCCCAGAAATGTGTGCAAAAGAATCAAATAGAGAATCACTGTTCGGCGTCGGTTCAGGTATTGGCGAAGCGTTATTTTCTAAGATTCGACGAAAAGTCCTTACTCTTTTTCTGCTGAATCAGGACAAAAGGTTTTACTTCAGGGAAACAGTGAGATTATTAGGCGATGCGCCCGGTTCACTTCAGCGTGAACTCAAATCGCTGACAAAAGCGGGAATTCTAAAAATGGAACCTATAGGCATCCAGAAATTCTACCAAGCCAATACAGAATGCCCTGTATTCGCTGAGCTGAAACAAATTGCCGAGAAGACTTTCGGAATCGTCGATGTGTTTCGTGATGTTCTTCGCAGTCAGGTAAGTGATCAAATTGATATTGCCTGGATATATGGTTCTGTAGCCAATAGCAGTGACACCAGTTCTAGCGACATAGACCTTATGGTACTTGGATCTTTGTCGTTTCGTGAGTTGGTATCGATTTTGAAACCCGTGGAAGAGAACATGCAACGAAGCGTAAATCCGACACTCTATTCTTCAGATGAGTTCAGGAAAAAACTGCATGATAAAAACAACTTTATCTTGAATGTAATGGAATCAGAGAAACTGTTTATAATAGGAAACGAAGATGACCTTGCAAGACTGGCTAAGTAATGGCTGGCTAAAAAACCATACAACAACTAAACAGGAAATAAAAGACCAGCTTGACAAGGTTGACCGCGATATAGCAGAGGCCGCCAAAGAAGAGATCACTCTCGACTGGAGACTGGCTATCGCATACAATGCTTGTCTCGGTTGTGCCACTATTGCATTACGGGCGAGCGGTTATCGTATTCCTGGGGGTGCCGGTCAGCATTATCGAACTATTCAATCGTTACGATTTACGATTGATCCCGATGCTGATATTATCATTTCTTTGGAAGCAATAAGCAAAAAGAGAGCTATTGTCAGTTATGATGCGGCAGGTACTATCACTGAAGCTGAGGTCAAAGAAGCTACTGAGCTATCAGCAGACTTAAGGAATTTGTTGCTTGACTGGCTAAAGAACCGCTTTCCCGAGCCAATCGATGATTGGCGGGCAGATAGGCAATAGTATGGTATAGAAGGTTGGTAGACTTTTCAAAAGGGGATTGTTTTAAAACAGACTGTCTGCTATGAAAGTTGTTTCATGTCTTACATGGATTCAGGCGATGGCATTAGGAATTATCTTCAGAATACTGGATTTTCCTCAACTTATAAAAGAGCTTGGGGAATCGGTGAGAAATGTCGTAGTGCTTAGGGGAGGTATGGGCAAGAGACAACGCGAAGCAATTTTGTCGATAGCTGGGTTCCTGTTCTTGTCCGTATGTATCGAAAAAGGTTGGCCGGGTATCGGGCTATAGGTTACTCCACTAAAGATGAGATTGTCGTATCGTAGAGGGGAGCAAAATTTGCTGTCTGATATTTGAAATCATTTTAAAATTTATGCCGCAGTATTAACAGAATGAAATTTTAACAGCTCCGAGAGGATTATAATGTTTGAAAGTACTTGTAAAGGAGGAATTCTATTTTGTGAGTCAATGGATATGCTGTGTATCAATTGTGGTGGAAAAACCGTCACGATTTTGTCACGTGACGTTGTAAGTGATTGAGCTGTATCACGTATTTGGGGTTCGATTCCCAAGTCTCTCCAAACGCGACAAGGGCTGATTCTACCTGTTCAACTGTAACTGCTCGGTAGATTGTTTTTAAATCGGTCGCCATCTTCTTACGATCTTTATAGGAAACAAACTTCAATGAATTACGAACCATGTGAATAATACAAAGCTGTATCTCAGTATCAGGATAGGCCGATTCTATCGCATCAGGAAGTCCCTTGAGACCATTAACGCAAGCTATCAGAATATCATTGACACCACGGTTCTTAAGTTCGGTAAATACATTCAGCCAGAACTTGACTCCCTCATTCTTATCAAGCCATATACCCAGTACATCCTTGTGACCGTCCCATAGCAGCGATTTTTTTGAGAATCTTTTCAAGCGTCTTGGCATACAGAATGTAAGCCGGTTGTATCTCACTAAATTCTACAATGAGCTTGTTAAGTAACTTTGGATCTATTGTTTTCATTTCACTCTCCTACGACTGATTCCTATATGAAATAATAGTATTATTTATGGTAACTACATTAATTGTTTAAACCTAATAACTTCCTTAGTTCCTTAATACGTTTTTCATCCACTTTCTGACCTGAACTTCTTAGTGATAATTAGCAACCTTATCGATATGTGATACACATGAGAGTTCTGTCTGGCTTTGTTCGAGAGTTTAATCAACAAATTGAAGACCTTTCGCTCAAATCTTCATCCTCCCAATTGAGTAATTTTATTACTCAGCGTTCTTCACATATTTATCAAGCCAGTCATTCATCTCAAACAGACAATGCATAACTGATGCGCGACCGCGATAACCATGACTTTCATTCGGCAGCATCACCAATCGAGCTGTAGCGCCGTGTCCTTTTAGAGCGGCATAAAACCTCTCACTCTGCAAAGGATACGTACCACTATTATTATCAGCCTCTCCATGAATTAATAGAATTGGTTCATCAACTTTGTCAGCGTGCATAAATGGAGACATGGCAAAATAGACTTCGGGGGCTTCCCAGAATGTCCGATCTTCAGACTGGAATCCAAAAGGTGTTAGTGAACGATTATAAGCTCCGCTTCTTGCTATGCCAAGCTGGAATAGATCAGAGTGAGCCAGTAAATTCGCTACCATAAATGCCCCGTAAGAATGCCCACCAACTGCCATCCGCTTGGGATCGCCAACTCCTCTTCGTACTAACTCATCAACAGCCGCCTGAGCACTTGAAACTAATTGATCAATATAGGTATCATTTGGTTCAACATCCCCTTCACCAACTATAGGCATCGAAGGATCATCAAGGATTGCGTACCCCATTGATAAAAATGGTTTTGCTGAATATCTTCCGACTCTGACAAAACGATAAGGGGAGTCAGTCACCTGCCCTGCAGCATCAGCACTTTTGTATTCCTGTGGATAGGCCCACATCAGAACAGGCAGTGTTCCATCTTCAGGTTTATATCCCGGTGGAAGATACAGAGTGCCAGTCAGCTTTAATCCATCAGCCCGCTCATAACGGATCTGTTCTTTCATAACGTCCTTTAACTGAGGGGTCGGGTGTGGAAAATTTGTAAGCTGAGTCAGTTCATCTTTTTTGAGATTACGAATATAATAATTCGGTTGTTCTGTAACTGATTCACGTCGGGTTAACACTAATCGCTTCTTGGCATTTATCAATCTGACAGCATATTCATAATAAGGTGCTTCTGATTGAAACAACTTCTTTGTCTCTTTTGTCTTTAAATCGAACTCATTCAAAAATGGAATATCACCTTCGGGGGAAGCTCCATCACCGGAGAGAAACAGAGTCTTGCCATTGTCGGCTGTTAAGAGAACTCTGGTTCCATATTTTGATTCAGTCATCAGTGGTCTGCCCGGATCGCTATAACGATCTTCGTATGATCTGTCGATTATCAGTTCAGGTGTAGATCCAGTTTTACCCGGCATAACCCGCCATGTTTTTACCTGTCTTGTTTTCCACCAGAAGCTGGAAACTAAGGCTAACTTGTCATCACCCCACATTACACCTGAATAACGCAAGTTAAGTTTTATCAATGAAATCGGATCTCCGTTAAATGGAGCAGAAAAAGTAAAGACTTCATCACGGAATTCAGACTCTTTACCGGCATCACCATCATCGAGGGCTTCTGTCCAGTACAGTGTCGCTTTGGCATCTGCCCGCCATGAAATAGACCGGCGACCGGTGCGGGTGGAGCCATAAGGGACAGGAATGTTATCTGCCAATGGCAGGTCAGCAATATTTGCAACAGGGTTACCGTCTAAATCCCATACCTCGGATTTTAGTGGAAAACGGTACATCGGGACAGTATATGAGTATGGTTTATGAAGTGTCTCAATAAGCAAGTATCTTCCATCAGGCGAGGGAATCGCATCGGAAAAGATATCCGGTGAACTCAGCAAAGATGCCTTACCATCTATAGTAATTATTGCTAATTGAGAAGTTGTATAATATTCAAAAACGGATTCATCGTATTCGTTTTTCAACAAATCCTGGTAGGTACGAGCCGGTTTTTTGCTCCCAAGATTTTCCTGAATAATCGGTCCAACCGGAACTAACTGTTTTTCAGGAGCCTCTCCCCTGTTCTCCGAGATTATTTTACAGATTAGGGTT
This sequence comes from Candidatus Zixiibacteriota bacterium, assembly GCA_034659895.1. Classification (GTDB taxonomy): domain Bacteria; phylum Zixibacteria; class MSB-5A5; order GN15; family FEB-12; genus B120-G9. Next base: position 1,268 of record JAYEIF010000250.1, on the reverse strand, counting down.
TTATTATCAATCCAATGAAATGGGTCGCCATAGGCATCATTGATTTTCAAATCAGAGACTTTGACTGCTATCCCTTTGTCAACATCAAGCATCCAAAGATAGAGGCCGTCAGATGTCGTGTTTGTAAATGCGACTTTTTTGCTGTCCGATGACCAGTTGATATTACTTATATGTCTCTTTTCAGGTAGTCCTGTGATTTCTCTTTCTGATCCATCGGAAATCTTATTAATAACAATACTATCATTATACCAACTCCGGCTTGGTCCGTTGGTGCGGGGATTGATTCGCAATCCGGCTAAACGGAGTTCCGGCTGGGAGACCTCTTCTATCGAAGGAAACCCCGGATATTCTAAAAGCAGATAATATTCATTATCAGGACTTATGCTCATTCTTGGCGTAAATGGGGTATCGGCTATATCGATCAATTCCTGCGGGGGAAGTTTATAGGTTTGCTCCGGTTCCTGGGCGGTTAGAGTTGAAACAGAGAAGATTAATAAAGCAAAACAGAGTGTTATTGCTTTTGGTAAGGACAATTGATTCTTAAAGATCATTTTGATAACTCCGGCTAAGATTTAATTTTTGATATATGAAAAATTATAAAAAGATCTGCCTGATGACAAGTGAATAAGAAATTAATTTGGCATTGGGGTGGCCCATAGCTTGCTATGGGAAAATCAATAAGATGGTTGAAATTGAATTAATAACAAGAAAAATACCCACTGCAAGGGGCGTGTTGAAAAACCCTTATTATGTTGTGTTGGGTCTTGATTCCGTTTTAACGGAATTATTAACTTTATTGTAGTAGTTATTATTTTATACTAACTTTTGACATACATCTCTGGTGTCCATTTGGTGTCCATCTCAGGTCAAAAACCTTCAAAAAACATTAAAAACAATCAAAAAATATCAAAAGGAATTTCTTCGTAAGTTTTTGATGGAAAGCGTAATACAAAGAATAACAGTAACTTACGAAAACAGCTTGACCGTGTCTGGGGTTCAAGTCCCTGCACCGCTATTATAGGGTCTGCTGAATAAAGTACCTGTCCGCTCGACAGGCGGGTAAGTTCTTTGTTCATAAATAGATAAGCATGTTTTGTATTGTTTCAAGTGAAAGGGTTTTGTTGTAAATAGCTTAAAAGGCTTGCACTTGATAAACATTCTACACGCCACAGCGCACTTCCTGTGCGCCGACAGGCACGTCAGCTCGCGTAGCAGCGGGGCTTGTCTCCGCTGTGTGTATAGAAACGGGCGACACAAGGCCGCCCGCT
>JAYEIF010000249.1:0-6929 GCA_034659895.1 Candidatus Zixiibacteriota bacterium | reverse complement strand
ATGCACGATGTCACTCTGGTGATTGACACTGGCGGTGATACATTGTCTATTCAGCGACCGCAACACATTATCGCTCTGGCCGATTCCCTTGTTGGAGATAACATAAGCGGAAAACCAGACTCAACGGTAGAGATGGTCGTATATGGACGAAACACTGTTCCTATAAATCAGATAACTATTCCTTTTGATGTCAATGGTACTCTTGATATGGATTATGATTCCTTTTCAACCGATGGGTGTATTACTGATTACTTCGAGAATCAGAACAAGATTCATTCTGACTCATGGTTAAAGCAATACACAATTCAGTTACTCGCTTCGTCATCAGGAACATCACCTGAGCTTGTTCCAGGTGACGGTCCGGTTATCAAGTTGTATTTTACTGTCCCTAGTTCAGCACACTCAGGACAGAAAGATACGGTTGCCCTTGGCGGGTATGGTTCGTATGAGCCGTATTTTTCAGGAAGTTTATTGGACTATATGCCGCTTACACATAATGGAACTGTTTCACTAAATTGCTGCCAAAACCGTGGTGATGCTGATGGTGGCGGAGTAGTAAATGCAGGTGATATTTCTTATCTGGTAGCTTATCTGTTCCTTAGTGGTCCGCAACCACCATGTGAAACCGAAGGTGATGCCGATGGTGGTGGAGCTGTAAATCCAGGTGATGTTTCTTATCTGGTAGCTTATCTGTTCCTTAGTGGTCCGCCACCTCCACCCTGCTGATTACGGATGAGCCCGAACTTGAATTGATATTTATTTGATGTTTGCATCCATCAGCTACATCTGCCGACTGGGAATCCGTTGCGTGAACTGGTAATATGCACCAGTGGTTGCGAATCACAAGGTAACAACATTGTGACACCACCGGCTATTCTGCTTTTAGTATCTATACGATACTTTTTGGGGAATCAATACCACTTACAGGTCAAATCCAGTTGCCCCTTTGTATCTGACACCTTATATTCCGCCAAACTCTTTCAAGGGAGTTTTCAATTTTAGGCTGAGAGACGGTTTTCAATATCAAGCCGACAGGTGGTTTGATCTACATAGGCTCTTTCAAGGGAGTTCATAGTGCGTGCGGAAGAAAAAGAAGCTAATGCTCTGTTGGATAAGGAATTTAAGGTTCTCGATCACGGCTTTATCCGCTTAATAGACTATATGGGCAACGATAGCGCTATTGTCCATGCAGCCCGTGTAAGCTATGGAGAAGGGACAAAGAAAGTCTCCAAAGACCGAGGGCTTATTCGCTATCTCATGCGACACCATCACACAAGCCCATTTGAGATGGTGGAGTTCAAATTTCATGTCAAACTTCCCATTTTTGTTGCCCGTCAGTGGATTCGTCACCGCACTGCCAATGTTAATGAATATTCTGGGCGATACTCTGTGATGAAAAATGAGTTTTACCTGCCTCGACCAGAGAATATTCGCTTTCAGTCCACTGTCAACAAGCAGGGGCGATCATCAGAAGAAGTTCCCGACGAAATAAAACAACGGTTGCTGGAAATTCTGCAGAAATCACAGACCGATTCCTACTCGCAATATGATGAATTTGTTGAAGATGGCCTTGCTCGAGAGTTAGCCCGCATCAATCTGCCGTTGTCGCTGTATACGGAGTGGTATTGGAAAATTGACCTGCATAATCTTTTCCATTTCCTCAGTCTGCGGATGGATAGTCACGCCCAGCAGGAAATCCGAGTCTATGCTGAGATTATGTCTGAGATAGTCAAAACTGTATGCCCGATAGCCTATGAAGCATTTGTTGATTACAACCTTAACACAGCCTGTTTCTCTGGGCCTGAGCTGGCTATACTTCGAGACAACCTAACTGCTGAAACTCCCCATATTGATAAAATGGTAAAAAAGGGATTGTCCAAACATGAGGCTGCCGAGCTGTTGGAAAAATTGGATAGAATTCGTAAGTTGTAGCTAGAGCATAACAGTTTTTTCATTGTGCCAGAGTTTTTTCTCTATTGTGCATTCTATGGCGGGATATTTATAGTAATCAAAATCTACCCCCGGCAGGACGTAAGTAGAACTTTCGCTGTCCTGCTGAGGCACTTCAGATCAGTAGCATAGGGAGATGAACACCTAACCAGCGCAATCTGACCGCTGGCAAACACCAGTGAGCTGTCTTGCCCCGATCGACGCGATCAATGTCCGAGACATCAGTGATTATCGGAGCTTCGAGAGTACCTCTGCGATATGATCATCTCTTCTGGCCAGCTCCTCTAATTGATGACGGATCTCCCTGGCTGCCTTCAGCTCCCCCGCCTTGCTGTAGTAGTTCGTCAAGTTGAACGCTGCCTGAGCCTGCTCTTCTCTCAGAGCCGGCTCGTCGGTATGGTCAGCCGCCAGTCGCGCCAGTTGATCGTAGATTTCCCTGGCTGCCTCCATGTCCTCCGCATTACCGTAGTAGCTCGTCAAGTTGAACGCTGCCTGAGCCTGCTCTTCTCTCAGAGCCGGCTCGTCGGTATGGTCAGCCACCAGTCGCGCCAGTTGATCGTAGATTTCCCTGGCTGCCTCCAGGTCCTCCGCCTTGATGTAGTAGTTCGTCAAGTTGAACGCCGCCTTGGCTTGCGGTTCTCTCAAAGCTGGCTCGTCGGCATGGTCAGCCGCCAGTCGCGCCAGTTGATCGTAGGTTCCCCTATCCGCCTCCAGCTCTCCCGCCGCGGCGGGTGAGCCTCATTGCCGGATAAATATCTTCTTGGCATCCTCAGTATGTCTGTTGCTCACAAGCTGTGTTGAGTCAGTTTTCATCTATATTATTGTGAGAAGAACGAGGATGAGATGGAAATATCTTTCTGAAAATCGGTTCCAAGAGAAACCCCCAAACTAGCCCCATTGCAATTCCAATAAGAACCATCTTTAACAAATAATATTCTTGTGAACCAATAAACTGATAAATGACTGCTGATAATAATCCAAATATCAGTCCTCTGATAGATGCTTGTTTATAAGCTGACTTCATTTATTATTCCTCACTTCTCTTACCATATTTGATCAATTGCACACCCCACAGCTGAACCAGCAGCTGACCCCGCACAACCCGCAGCTGTACATGGTCCCCATGCAGGAGCAAAAAGAGCACACCCCACAGCTGATCCCGTGCAGCCTGCGGCTGTGCCCTTTCCAGTACACTTTAGCCATGAATTCCAGTCCCATTGAGCCATTGGATTAATATGTTTTAAATAAAGACTCGGGAAATCTTTAATCCAAACCTGAACTTCTTCTGTTTGGAGAATAAATTCATAACCATCATCTGCACTCTCTTCAACAAATGAAACAATACTAGATTGTACGATCCAACCTTTATCAGGAACAACAATATAGCTTACATAAACGACTCTTTCCTGTATGTCAGCATCATAAGTCATGGCTAATGTAACAATCTCCACATCAACGGTATCTGTCGAATCATTACTTATAGCTGTTCCATTTACAATATAGCTATATTCCTCTGCATATGAGTAATTATTGTCAAATTTAGACATCGTAGACTGGATAGGAGCCGATGATTTAACTTCTTCGAGTCGTTCATTAATTTCTGAAACATCAGTTTGAATACTTGAATTAATTATAGTTGCATCATTTACAACAATCTCTTCATTATTATTACTAGTAAGAATTTTATCTTCAGATTGAGAAAGAGTATTCGTAGAAGAATCGCTCTTAAGAACAGAGTCACTATTACACCCAACGACTAAATTCAACATGGCCACCAGAGTAAAAAATACTATTTCTAATTTTAATGTTTCATTCTTAAGTATAATAAATCTCCTTTTTAAACATATTGTAAACACTTTTATGATTTTTTCTCAAAAATATTTATTTACCCATCTTATTATATCCATTCCTTCATAATTTATTCACCGGCAACAAGGTCGCTCAGCCGCATCATAGCCGCTTCAAAATCGGCTTGGCTTTTTAATGTATTGTTAATACCACTCATATAAATACTAGCGAATGTCGAATCATATAATATTTTGAAGGGCATAAAAAAGGGCGATATCCCCATACAGGCAAGGTCCGACTCAGCTCCCCCTTTGGTTGTGTCACTTGTTTCCCAAGTTTCGTCTAGTGCAGTAATGGGTATGTCAAGTTGTTCCTGCTCAAGGAACTCTGCGATTTCAGCTGAATCTTTTATTGAGGTGACCGCTACGACTTTTTGCCCACGTTTATGAAATACTGGAACAAGACGACGGAAGACAGCAGTTTCGCTCAAGTTGCAGGGACTAGTTGTAGCAGCGGAAAAGAAGATAGCTAGTGTCAAGGGCGCTTTTACTGGATGTTCTGTGGAATCTCTTGATACAAAATAACTACCAAAACCAGGCATTGTATACGCTCCCCTCATATCAACAGTAACATCACCGAGTTTTACTAAGTGGAAATCATGAGTGCTGCTAGTTGGATAAGTTTCATCTTTCAAATTACGATTCTGCAATAACAGTAACAGATTCAAAAGTATAAGTGCGGCAATAACCGCTGGAACAATATACCTTCGCATAGGATACTACCTCCTTACTCTATAATTTGAGATCAAACGGAAGAGGAATCAGAATTCCTCTTCCGTCGCTATTACTAATGTTGTGTGTGTATTCCTTCTAAAGAAATTGTAACTTCTATTCCAGAAGACAGTGCAATAATAGCGCAGTTAGAGCCGGGTCCACTACAACCTATAAGGTTCCCCTCACTGTCATATTGTGCTGCCACAAGTCTGATTCTATTGAAAAATCCTGCCTCCTCGTAGGAATTATTGTCACCGATTAATACCAATCCATCTGCTACTACTACACCTGTTAACAGAGCTGTTAACATGACCGCGCTAACGATTCTTTTCCACTTAGACATAATATTTTCTACTTTATTTTAACAGTTCTGTTTTCTTACTGCAAGGAATTTTCTGCAGCACAATTGTCAAAAGCAAGTTGAGTTTGATACATTCTCTTTCCTTTTGAATTCGTATCGCAAGCAGTTTTGTGCAAGACAATAGTTGTAGCTGATCGTCAGAAATGCAGAAACGGGCTTACCATCTTCGATCCAAGGGGTGAATGCCCATTGTGATATCACCTTTAAGAGATTGCTCGCAAAAAACCAGTCAGCCGGTTCTTCTTTCGCTACTACGACATTAAACTCTCGTTTGACCACTCCGGCAACTTCATATTCGAGTGTCTGGACTCGATATCCTCGTTTCTCAAAATCACGAGAGAGGTCATCAGGGAAAACAGATTTAAACCCCACCGCATCAATCGGGAGAATTAAGACAACCTGACCTTCTTTGCCCGCTTCTTCAGCGACGCGAGGATATTCCGGATCAACCTTGGTTAGTACTGTGCAGGGCCGATTAGTTAACTCTGCCGGAGTATCTGCATTGTATTCAAACGAATAGGCAGCGTCTTCAGGTACATATGAACCGGTTACCCCCTCATCCATATCCGAAATTGAAATATTTGGATCTGTAAGAATAGGGGCGAGTTCTTGTGCATATACTTTTGGAGAAGGAGCTTTTGGAATAGGGGTTACTTGTCCGTCAGGAATAATTCTTAGCTTGATTCCAAACTGACCATGGAACCCCAGCATTGATTGCATTCTCCCTCCTACATTACGTTTCGTTGGCGATGCTGATGTCATCATCGTATGGTCCTGAACATAAATGTTCTGAAACGTCAGCGGTGAAGTAGACTCCGGTGCAGATTGCCAACTGAAGTAACATACCGGCAAAACAAAAATGACTATGGCACCGAGCATGCCGATCATCATATTACGCTGGTAACACGCCTTCAACTGGTGTCGACTTGACAGTTGATAATCGCTGTGCACTGGTAATCACCTCCTTACCATATTCACAAGAACTCGCCCCTTTACTACTCGTGTTCAGCGAACACCCAGTTAGAACCCGGCTACTTCGAGAAAGCCGGCCATACTGGACGCTAAACACTGAAGGGCCCAATACACGCTATCGTATGTGCCTGGACCTGCGCTGGTTGAGAATCGTTCACATGCTGTTGTCAGCGCTCCAACATTCGGTGCGAATATCGAACCGGCCACTACGACCAATCCGATAACTTTTGTGGGAACCTTTTTCATAGTTCTCCTCCATTATCTATGCCACTTCTTCATTTTTTAGAAGAGTGACGGTTTAGGGTATAATATTGTGCTAACGTCATGGCTTCAGCCGATGAGGTAACGCTAGCACGGGTTGTTATCGGGTCAATTTCTAACGTGAGGATATTAAAGAATCCTTCATTTTCACAGCCACAATCAGTGAACAGATCCAGTTGGCTGATGTTTGATCTAAATCCGGGCACACTCGTTGGATGAACATCAATATTGAGTACGAAGCCTAATATGTTTGGTGATAAGCTAAGCGAGTCAATCGCAAAGACATAAGTATCTATATAAGTTTGAAGCAGTTCATCGACAGATTCTCCTTGGGTAACTGACATGAATCTGTCGGGCAGTGAATCGCGCTCCGCTAATTTTCTGAGTTTGACAAGTTGCTCCTCATATGCGTGTCGCTGTTGTAGATTGGTCAATGTCATGATGATCAATACAGCGGTCAAAAGCACACCAATGAGAGAGAAAAGCCATATACTTATCCTGAATGGTTTATACCACAGTTTTCTTGATCGAGTGACCAAAAGCTTCTCTTTATCAGAAAGTTCATACAACTGAAACATACCTGCCTTGAATCACCTCCTTCCCAAATTTATCCGGTCGGGTTCGGCTAAGGGCAATGTCTGGTCTTCATTACACAAATAAGCCGAACCCAACCAGAGAGGTATTATGGAATACATTCAAACAGAACAATCCTGGATTTGGGTTTTGCATTTTTTAAACAACTGAAACAGACCTGCCTCGCATCACCTCCTTCCCAAAATTAACTGGTCGGGTTCGGCTAAGGGTATTGTATGGTCTTCATCACA
>JAYEIF010000248.1:0-7003 GCA_034659895.1 Candidatus Zixiibacteriota bacterium | reverse complement strand
TAATTACTGCGCCTTTTCTCCCTTTTATCATTATAACTCTGCTGATTAATATCTGCCTAATAGTAAGATTATATGATAAAACTATGTCCTGACTGCAACAGACACACCATCACGCAAAGGTAGAATCGTCGTAAAGAATCGGCTATCTCGATAAAGTTCATTGGTGAATTCGACAATGGCTTTTGTTGTACTATCATGTTTTTTGGCGCATACTTTGCCTGACCAAATAAGATTATCTGTTATGAATAATCCACCTTTCCTCAAACGCGGAGCAACTAAATCAATTGTTTTAGGGTAGTTCTCCTTGTCAATGTCATTAAAGATTATATCAAATGGCCCATCATACTTTTTGATAATCTTCAGAGCATCTCCTATCCGAAAATCAAACTGGCTTTCAAGACCAGCTTCTCTGAAATAATCAAGAGCCACACGCTTGTTATTCTTGTTTCCATCTGTCATTACAATATGTCCTCTTCCCTTAATCGCAATAGAAAACCAAAAAGCACTGTATCCAAATCCGGATCCAAGTTCAAGAATTTTTCTTGCTTTAATTAATGTTGCCATTTGGTACAGAAACCTTCCTACAAGAGGACCAACGATCGGAAATTCATTTTCCGCGGCATAATTTTCCATAGTACGTAAAACTTGTGGACGTTGGGGAATAGCACTCTCGAGATACTTGTGAACCTCCTGAAACATCGGATATCTCCATTTCTATCTAATTATGCAACAATTACGTGAAGCAGTGCTGGAACTCGCCTGACCAGCATTCATTACTATTAAAATAGCTTCGTCAAATACACAAAGCAACAAAGATATCACACTTCCGGGATTAAAGACTATTCCATTTCGTTAGCAGTATGACTGTTACCAGCGATTTTCTCAATGGGTCGAATAATCTCGGCGCTTCCCCCTGATATTTCCAAAAGCCGTTCAATTACAGCTTCCACCAAGAATTGAGGTGTCGATGCTCCTGCTGAGATTCCCACCACCTCAACTTCAGCATCACCACTGAACCACTCAATTTGGATGTCATCTGCAGAATTAATCAAGAATCCTTTCCCACAGGAACTGTTGGCAATCTTTGCCAACCTTTTGGAGTTGGCTGAAGTGGTAGATCCCACAACCAAGATAATGTCAACATATTTGGCAAGTTCCAAAACCGCTGACTGACGTTGAGAAGTGGCGTTGCATATCGTATTGAAGATCTCTATCTGTGGCCATTTCTCTTTAGCTATCTTTTCGACATTGGCAAGTTCCCCAATATGGTAAGTAGTCTGGAAAGTTAATCCTAACTTGAGTCCTTGCCAATCAGGCAATCCATGTAACTCTTCTTTACTTGCAACAACAGTAATATAATCAGGTGCATGCCCAACAATTCCACGTGTCTCATCATGGTTTGGATCGCCAATATGAATAACATGATAACCTTGGCTGACAATATCTTCGATAATATCATAAATTCGTATCACAAGAGAACAAGTAGCATCAATAATTTTCAACCCTTTGTCTCTGGCTTGTTCCTTTATTTCAGGTGATACACCATGAGCAGGAATAATAAGAGTACCACCTGGAACATCATCTATAGAAGTGGCCTGCCCTACTCCCTTTCTCCTTAGCTCTTCTATAACTACTTCATTGTGAACTATCTCATTCAGGATAGTTACAGGTTCGTCACTTTGCAGAGCGGTCTCTTCGACAATCTGAATTGCCCGCTTAACACCCATACAGAAACCGTGATACTTGGCAATATAGATTTTCTTCAGCATTATTTATTCACTGTGTCAAATCGACAATTTCCAAACATTAGTTCAGACATTATTGCACGGTTTGTATCTGTGATAGTATAAAGTTCCGCAAAAAGAATTCAAGTAATGTTGTGTCGTTATCAAGTTCAGTGTGAAATGAGCTTGCCATTATGTGCCCTTCACTTACAAGTACAGGACAATTATTATATTCAACAAAAGACCGCACATTTTTCCCAATCCGAGTAATTCTGGGGGCACGGATGAAAGTTGCATTCAATAAAATGTTCTTACCGTCAAGCTTGATTGCAAAACTTTCCTCAAACGAGTAAACCTGCCGTCCATAACCTATACGGACGATATCGATATCCATTAGACCAAGTGGTTTTATATCGGCTTGATTATCCTCTATGCTTCGTGACAACATTATCAAACCGGCACATGTCCCCCACACAGGTTTGATTTGTCCATATTCTATCAGAGGTTGACGCAGATTTAAACTGTCGATTAAAATATTCATAGTAGTGGATTCGCCACCGGGAATAATCAGGGCGTCAATATCGTTTAGATGTGATGCTGTCCGCACTTCAAACGCCTTGCATCCAAGCAAATCGAGTTGGTATGTATGCCGTTTGAAATCACCCTGAAGAGCCAGCACACCTACTTTCAATGTCGAGTAATCAGTCACAGTATCTTAATTTTAACTATTTATCTATCATCACACAATTAAATAGTGTGAACACCAGTATTCCAAATGAGGAGGTTAAATTAGACAGTCTACTCCATCTACCTTTGACAGAAGATCAAGTTACAAAAAAGCAGATCTCAAGACTGGCAGCCTGCTTTTCTTCTCTGTAGGATGCGGGATATCACGCACGTGTCCTACCGCGTCTGAAGTAATTCCTCTTCAGGAATATTTTCCGCTTGAATTCCTTTCATGGCATCACCGAGATTTCGTGAACAGTCGGCTACGATTGAGGCATCCTGAAAGTTTGTAGTAGCGGTTACTATAGCCTTGCCCCGTTTTTCGGGATTATCGGATTTGAAAATACCTGATCCCACGAAAACCGCCTCGGCTCCAAGTTGCATACACAAGGCAGCATCAGCAGGAGTAGCAATACCACCGGCGGCAAAATTCGGCACTGGTAGTTTACCTGTCTCGGCTACCATTCGCACTAGGTCAATCGAAACCCTATAATCTTTAGCTATGGCATATAATTCATCTTCAGGGAGGACTGTTAATGATTTCATTACTGTATTGATTTCCCGAAGGTGCCTTACAGCATGAGATACATCACCTGTGCCTGCTTCTCCCTTGGTGCGTATCATTGCCGCTCCCTCGGAAATACGCCGTAACGCCTCACCAAGATTTCTACAACCGCAAACAAAAGGAACTTTGTAATTCCACTTGTCAACATGATGTTTGTAATCAGCAGGAGTCAGTACTTCAGATTCATCAATAAAATCAACTTCCAACGACTCAAGAATTTGTGCCTCAGAAAAATGGCCGATTCTGCATTTTGCCATCACTGGAATAGTTACTGCCTTTTTGATTTCATCGATGATATTGGGATCAGCCATACGGGCTACTCCGCCATCGGCTCTGATATCCGATGGAACCCGTTCCAATGCCATCACCGCAGCAGCACCGCAATTTTCAGCAATACTAGCCTGCTCTGGAGAAATAACATCCATGATTACTCCACCCTTAAGCATCTCTGCCAGTCCTACCTTTACTTTATGTTCTTTATCTGTAAATCTTTCCATAACTAACACTCCTTAACGTTTATTATAACGTAGACTAACTCCGTTTGGTTCCATCCTTACTAAACATTACAATATAACATCGGAAAGCAGTCAATAACAAGCCAAAAAATAAAAGTCGCAGTGCATCGGCGAACACAGCCTAATTTATAACAAAAAAGTATATACAACTCGTTGCTATATGAGTCGCCAAAAAACCCTTTTTACCTATTGTTACTTTTGTTTCTTTCTTCGAAATTTGCCAAAATGCTGTTTATTGAGCGCTTTCCTCAAGTTTCTTTCCTGAATTTCCCAAAAGTCGCTGAATTCGTAGTTATCATAACACTCACAATTGTTATCTTCCTCGGTACAAGGACTTAAATGAACGGGTCCATCAATTGCTTCGATTACATCGAGAAACGTTATTTCCCTTGGGGGTTTAGCCAGACGATAGCCTCCTTGTGCGCCCTGGAATGAAACCAATATACCGGCTCTGGTCAAATCTTTCAGAATCTTTGCAAGGAACTCTCTGGGAATCGATTGGCCATCCGAAATGATATTTATCGAAGCAAGTTTCCTCTTGGGAAGATTGGTAAGGTGCCAAATTGCCCGAAGTGCATAATCAGACTTTCTTGACATTTTCATAAATATACATCCTCACAGCATCAGTTGTATTTCAATCTTCTGCAATACATAACAAGGCATTTTATTTTCCCAATCCCACCTACAATTAAGCATACAAACAGAAATACATATAGTCCATCAATAAATTGTTATGTCAGCCTATTCTTGATGTTCAATATATCACATCAAATTTATCATTACCATAAATCTTCATATGCAAGCTGCATAACTAATAGTGCGAATTCATTTTGTAAACACAGCTGAAGATTTTCCGATAATTAGTAAGGATATGTCAATTATACAAAACTTGCAAGAAAAAGGTATTTGCCTATCAACAGTTACCTGCAAACGCGGTTACACTCTCGTGGAACTGGTTGTCGTTATTATAATTGTGGCTGTGCTGGCTTCAATCACAATGCGCTCGATGCGCGGGGCTACTGATATTGCTCGAACTGAAGAGACCAAACAGGAGCTTGACAAACTGGCATTTGCTATTGTAGGGAATCAAGAACGCATGTCGGGCGGATCAATAACAGATTTTGGGTATGTCGGCGATGTGGGGGCACTTCCGGACTCATTAGGTGCGCTGGTAATAAACCCCGGAGGTTATTCTACATGGGACGGTCCCTACATTAGAGACGAGTTCACTGACGGCTCCGGTGATACAGAGTACCGCCTCGATGCATGGGGCAAGGTCTACAGTTATTCCGGCGGTGTTACAATCACTTCAAGTGGTAGTGGTTCCAACATCACTCGACAGATAACTAATACTGTGGATAATCTAATATACAACACCGTTTCTCTAACTGTTACCGATCTTGACAACACTCCGCCGGGTAATACTTATGGAGATTCCATAAAGTTCATTCTCACTTATCCAGATGGCTCCGGTTCTACAACTTCAGCTACGAAATTTCCCGGTTCGGACGGCTATATCCAGTTTGATTCAATACCAATTGGCCAGCATCAACTTAAGATGATTTACATACCAAGCAGTGACACATCGATATGCCGTGTAACTGTCAATCCTGCAAGCCGATACTATAAGGAGTTTAGTCTTGCCTCAGATGTCTGGTAAACGGCAGTTGTTGAGATTCTGCCCGATGACACAAAGCGGTTTCAGCCTCATCGAGTTGGTGGTAGTAATCGTTGTAATTGGTATACTGCTTAGCATTGCTATGCAGTCAATGGAAGGATTGGTGAAAGATGCTCGCCTGTCTAAAACCGAACGAGAAATGGAAATGCTGGCTAAAGCAATCGTAGGCAACCCGGATATTGCCGGCGGCGGTGGGCGTTCTGATTTTGGATATGTTGGCGATATTGGGGCGTTTCCCTCAAATCTTCAGGCACTCTACGAAAATCCCGGTTATGGAACCTGGAATGGTCCATATATTCCATTTGGCTTGACACAGGATTCCACCGGATTTAAAATAGATGAGTGGGGAAAAGCATATACTTATTCAGGTGGTATAACCATTACTTCGACAGGAAGTGGAACGACGATTTCTAAGAAAATTGCCGATGCGACATCGGATTATTTGCTAAACACCTGTAATGGAACTATCAAAGATGCTAATGATTCTCTTCCGGGAGCAACATACGCCGACTCAATAAATATAAAGATAACGATACCTGACGGTAGTGGAAGCATAATAGTTAAAACGTACCATCCGGATTCAACAGGTGCTTTCACTCTCGATTCATTACCGGTGAATACTCACCCATTGGAGATTATTTATATTCCTGAAAATGACACACTGCATCGTTTCCTGACCATCTTTCCACGGCATAGAAGCAACAAGCATTACCGATTTGCTTTCGATTACTTTGGAAATGATGCGGATAGCGAAATGATTGTGCTCTCGACTCAAAACTTGGCAAGTATTGGAGGCTTGTCATTTGGAGATGAAGATATCGTCGTATATGATCCAGCTGCTGACACTGCCTCACTCTTCTTTGATGGCAGTGCAATCTTCGCCGGCAGCGAAATCATAGATGCTGTCCACGTCCTTCCAGACAATCATTCGGTAATCTCGACCTCAAGTTCAGCCTCAATAGGCGGTCTTACTTTCGATGAAGATGATTTAATCGAATACAACCCTTCAACCGGGACCGCTACAATATATCTGGATGGAGCAACGGTGTTTTCATTAGGTGAAAATATTGATGCCGTTCATATTCTTAGCAATGGTCATATCATCATGTCCACTGCAAATAGTGCAACAATAGGACCCCTATCCTTTAATGACTATGATTTAGTTGAGTATAATCCGGTTGCTGGTACTGCAACACTTTACTTCGACGGCGGAACAGTGCTTAGCGGTGCAAGCAACATTGATGCTGTGTATGTGCGGGATAATGGGAATATTATTCTGTCAACTGACGCCGCAAGCGAATCCATCGGCTCATTGACTTTCAACGACGAAGATCTTGTCGAGTATAATCCTATTACCGGAAACGCTATTATGTACTTCGACAGTGACATACCCTTTGGTACCGAATCCGAGGACATTAATGGTGTATACATCAAATAGTACAAGACATAAAACTTCCTTGCTAAGATCAAGGTTAGTTAAGACGAGTGGTTTCACTCTGGTCGAAATTGTGTTAGTGATTATTATAATTGGTATTCTATCGACAGTGGCGCTTCGGTCAGTGAATACAATAACAGATACAGCCAAGATCGAAGAAACCAAGCAGGAGCTTGAAGCTCTCTCATTTGCAATTGCAGGAAATCCGGACATTCAGAATAACGGTATCCGCACTGATTTTGGATATGTTGGAGATGTCGGCTCCCTTCCACCGAACTTGGATGCGCTTTTTAGCAATCCCGGCTCCTATGCCACATGGAATGGACCATACATCGGCAACCGGTTTACGCAGATTGCCGA
>JAYEIF010000247.1:0-7071 GCA_034659895.1 Candidatus Zixiibacteriota bacterium | reverse complement strand
GCATCATATTCAGAGTTTTTGAAATTTTGTCCTAATCATGCTCTCTATTGGGAAGTAATCCGTCGAGGTTGTGCGAATGGTTATAAATTGTTTGATTTTGGCCGTTCGACAATTGACTCAAATACATATCGATTTAAAAAGCAATGGGTTCCCGAACCAAAACAACTTCACTGGCAATACTATCTAAATCGGTGTGACAAAATCCCGGCTATTAATCCTGATAATGCGAAATACAGGATTTTCATCAATCTCTGGCGTAAACTTCCCTTGTCGGTGGCTAATATTCTTGGACCAAAAGTTATCAGGAATTTTCCATGATGATATTTGCGAGAAGATTCAATGGCAATAAAACATGGCGGAATCACTGATGTTTCGTCTTCTGTCTCCAGCTGGAACACCTGTTAATTATTCTGATTTGTGGAAAGCAATCAATCTTCGTCTGGGACAAACTGATATTGAAAAGATGCTGGTTGAAAAACTGCAACATATATCAGGAGCAAAGTATTATTACTTTGTCAACTCTGGTCGTACAGGACTGACTTTGATCCTCAGAGCACTATCTCAAATGAGTGACCCGGTAAAAACTGAGGTAGTAATTCCTGCCTATACCTGTTTTTCAGTCCCAGCAGCTATTATCAGAGCCGGACTAAAAATTCGATTGATAGATGTTGATCCGGTAACGCTTGATTATAACTACAATCAACTTCTAACACTCTCGATGGAGAACGTACTGTGCATAATTGGTTGCAACCTATTTGGTATACCATCGAACTGGAAAGAACTTAAATCAGTTGCAGAAAGTAATGACACTTTTCTCATAGACGATGCTGCTCAGGCTATGGGTAGCCAACTTGGTGAAAAAGCATTAGGTTTACAGGGCGATATCGGTTTTTATAGTTTGGGCCGGGGTAAAAACATGACCACATACTCAGGCGGTATAATAGTAACAGATAGAGAAGATATAGCTGAGTATCTAACTAATTTGATGCACACTATCCCTCGACCGGGTTTAGTCGGTGAAGTCGTATGTGGCATTAAGCTTTTTATTTATAGTAATTTTTTACATCCCCACTGTTACTGGCTACCATCAATGATACCCTTTCTTGGACTTGGTGAAACTGTGTTTGATGAATCATTTGAAATTGAGGCACTCAGCAAGTTTCAGATGGCTATGGCGACAGTGCTGATAGATTATCTGTCTGAATACAATAATGTTCGTTTTGCTAACAGTAAGCAATTGTCTGAAAGATTGACAGAATCAGACCGCTTCACTATTCCCGGTCACACGAAGGATAAGTTCCCTGTTTATCTTCGCTTTCCTCTCCTTTGTAAAAATCGCAGTACTCGTGATCAAGCTGTGGCTACTCTGAAGAGGAAGGGAATTATTGCTTCTAAAATGTATCCGTCGACTATAGCAAATATCCATGGTATTGAATCACACCTGATGAATGATAATCTCAGCTTTCCCGGCGCACAGCAAGTGGTTGATACACTAATTGCTCTTCCAACTCATCCTTATATCAGCGAGACAGATATTATTAAGATGACTTCCACTTTAACCGATTTATAAAAGAATGACAATTATCCGTTGTACCATAAAACTACTTATTTCCGGATTTCTGTATTACACAGGGCTATTATCTCTATATGTTTGGTTTAGTCAAAAAAATAAATCGAAGTTAGGATTCTATATTCTCACGTACCATCGAGTGTTAGATGACCAGTTCCGAAAAAAAGCTGAAACCCAACCTGGGATGTGCGTTGTAAAATCTACTTTTAAAAAACAGATGGCATTCATTGCTCAGAATTACAACCCTGTATCCCTAAGCGATATTTCGATTGCTCTTAAAGAGGATCAGCCGTTACCGGATAGAGCAATAGCGGTTACTTTCGATGATGGTTGGATTGATAACTACACAAACGCTTTTCCTATTCTTAAACGGTATGATATTCCAGCAACCATATTTTTGCCAACTAAATTGATTATATCGAATCAACTGCCAATCTTTATCCAAGTTAGTCTCTTGTTGGTAGAAGATGATATTTGGCCAGACAAGGCAATAGCGGCATTCAAAAAAGTTGTTCTCGAAAATAACCTTGATAGGAATAATCCTAATTTGGAAGAACACAAACTTGATGCTACAGCATCAGACGCATATTCATTTATGGTAACGTTGATGAACTTGAATATAAGCCAAATTGAAATGGTAGCGGATGAAATCAAAAAAACAGGTGGGATTGATAACGACGAATGGAATAGACAGCGATGGTTTATGAACTGGGATGAGATCCGTGAGATGACCCAACACCAAATAGATTTTGGTTCACATGGACAATCGCACGACTTGATGATAAATATAAGCTTGGAACAGGTAAAGCAGGAGCTAGTTGAATCAAAGAAAACGATTGAGTTTGAACTGAGCAAGCCAGCAACTTTGTTTTCATATCCCAATGGTGACTACAATGCTAAAATAAAAGAATTGGTACAAAAGACAGGCTATGATTGTGCTGTTACAGTTACTGGATGTGATGTTAACAAATTTTTGCCAGATCGGTATGCTCTCCGGAGGATAAACATAAGTGAGGGAGCTACTCTTGGTCCAGCTGGACGATTCTCTAAATCCATGTTAGCTTGTCGTATTGAGGGGATATATTAGAGTGGATGAGTTATGAACAATGTATTAGTAACTGATGGCCGCCAACGGTCCACTTTGGCGGTTGTGCGTTCTCTTGGTCGAGCTGGAATTAATGTGACAGTAGGCGAAGATAACTTTCCATCTCTTGCATCAAGTTCCAGATATTGTCATAATCGGTTTCAATATCGTTCTGCTTTGGGTTCACCAAAGGACTTTATCACCGATTTGATAGGTGAGCTAAATCGGAAATCATATGATATGATATTACCGATGACTGATATTACGGCTTATCTTATGATGGAACATTTCGACAAAATCACTGGTTATACTTCTTTAGCAATGCCTGCTAAAGATGACTATCTGGCCGCAATTGATAAGGGTCGACTTATCCAACAATGCCAAAAACTTGGAATTCCGGTGCCGGAAACATATTTCATTGATAGCATTGACGAGATATCGAAATATAAAAGTAATTTTTCCTATCCAGTGGTTATAAAACCGAGACAATCAAAATACTTCATTGATAATGAGTGGGTCGAAACTGTTGTTAGATATGCCAATAATTTTAGTGAACTATTATCTATTATGAAAAAGTGGAATAGTTCTCTTCCATATCCAATGATCCAAGAACGTATCTTGGGACCAGGAGCAGGAGCATTTCTTCTATTTTGTCATGGACAACCCAGAGCGATATTTTTTCACAGGCGTATAAGAGAAAAACCGCCTTCAGGTGGTGTAAGCGTTCTCAGAGAGAGCATGCCGGATAATGGGCTGATGAAAGATTATAGTTGCAGACTCCTTAAAGCGCTTAACTGGCATGGGGTGGCGATGGTAGAATTCAAATATGATAACCGGGACAACCTGCCAAAAGTTATGGAAATCAATGCTCGATTATGGGGATCGCTTCAGTTGGGAATTGATTCTGGAGTAGATTTTCCATCCATGCTTTATCGGATGGTTATTGATGGTGATGTTTTACCGATTGAACAGTATAAAATTGGAATAAAAACTCGATGGCTTTGGGGAGATTTTGACAGTGTTCTCTGTCGATTGACTAAATCTGATAAACAGCAAAATCTTACTGCAAATGCTCCCGGGCGTATAAGGACAACATTTGATTTTCTAAAATTCTATCAGCGTAACACAAAGTATGAAATTTTAAAGTTAAGTGATATTGGTCCATTCCTTTATGAAACTAAAGAGTGGTTTAGAAATATTATTAAGAAGAATTGATTATCACATTTGATTTCATGAGAAAAAAATAATGACGATACGAGAATACAAAGGCGCTCTGCATCTGCATACTGATCTGTCTCACGATGGCGAATTAACCTTTGAGCAACTTACTTCTTTCTTAAAAGGTAAGGGGTATGATTTTATAACTATCACTGATCATTCTTACGACGTTAAACAGGCAGATATGGATAAATTAGCCCAAAAAGCTAAGGAGGCATCAACTGATGATTTCCTGGTGATTCCCGGAATTGAATTTCGTTGTAAATATGATATTGATATTCTCGGATTGGGCGTATATCAGACTATCGAGTCTGATGATTTGGGAATAGTTATCGATCATATCCATGCAAATAGTGGTGTAGCGATATTTGCTCATCCCAACCAAGAAAGTTATATCATTGAAAAAAACTGGGTATCCAAACTCGATGGAGTAGAAATTTTCAACCACAAAGAAGGGAAACTCCTTCCGCATATATCTACTATTAAATTATGTAATAAAATGCAGAAGTGGCATCCAAAATTAAATATCCACATCGGATTGGATCTTCATCACTTAAGAGGATTTATGTTTCTATCTACTACTGTCCAAGCAGATAAAAATGACAGAAATGAAATTCTGGATGCATTAAAGGCAGGCGAGTTCACAAATGAAAGCGCGTTTTTTAATGTTGGGTCTGATGGTCAATTAGATACATTTTATTTGCTATATATTTATCTGTTCCGAACAGTGCTTAATTTTATAAGGTGGTTAAGGGACATCTTGCATATATGAGTAAGAAACTGAATATCCTTCTGGTCAACGAAACTAGCGGTCCTGGAGGAGCAGAAACTATTGTTTATGAAATTGCTCGCAATTTGGCCCCAGACCAATTTAATGTCTCAGTAGTGCTCTTCAGAAAAGGCTGGTTTGTAGATCACTTACGTTCCAATGGGGTGGAAACTGAAGTAATCGAAAGTAAACGTAGTTGGGATATATCTTTCATGCATCGATTAGCTAGTCACTGTCGTAAAAAAGACATAGATATAATCCACGCCCATCTTCCAGGAGCCAATCTTTACTGTTCTTTAGTCGGTGCCATGTTGAGAATCCCAGTTATTACTACTGCCCATAACGAACTTATTATGCCCGGCTTTTCTGAACGATTTGTAGGATTAAAGAATTTCCTTATTCGTCATTTGTCCACTCGGAATGTGCTGGTAGCTGATTTCATGCGAAACAGTTATATGACACGTGGAAAGTATCATTCTTCCAATGTAACTACAATTCATAATGGTATCCGTTTCGTTCCTGTTCCTGGACAGGATGAACTAATGAGACTTCGTCAGGATATTGGTATTACTACTGATGATATTATTATTGGCAATGTAGCTAATTTTAGAACTCCAAAGGGTCATCAGTATCTTATTGAGGCGGCTGGAATTATCTGCAGGGAACTACCACAAGTTAAGCTCCTTTTAATCGGCGAAGAAGGCGATGGAACTATCAAGTCGATGATAAATAATAAAATATCTGCACTGGGAATCAAACCACAGGTTAAGTCGCTTGGATTCCGCACTGATATACCCCAATTGTTATATCTGATGGATATTTTTGTGCTGGCATCGATTTCAGAAGGATTACCTCTCTCGGTTGTTGAGGCGATGGCTGCCGCTAAGCCGGTTGTGGTAACTGATGTCGGTGGACTTAGTGAAGTTGTGACCAATAACGAGAATGGGTACCTTGTACCACCAGCTGATCCGAAAAAACTTGCAGAGAGACTGATTACTCTAGCTAAGGACAAAAAACTCAGGCAAACTATGGGAGAACATGGCCGCTGGGTGGTACAAGCTGAATTCT
The DNA here is from genome assembly GCA_034659895.1 of Candidatus Zixiibacteriota bacterium. Taxonomy (GTDB): domain Bacteria; phylum Zixibacteria; class MSB-5A5; order GN15; family FEB-12; genus B120-G9. The sequence continues at coordinate 1,362 of JAYEIF010000247.1, read as the reverse complement.
CGATGGAAAAGATGATTGATAAGTATCAAAAGCTTTATTTGGACATTACATCATGAATCTATCTATAATCCTACAACTATTATTTTGGTTCGCTGTCTTTTTGATTTTTTGGGCATATTTTGGATATTTCCTTACTCTTAAATTAATCTCACTTGTATATACATATCGAGTTCACAAAGAAGATACACTGCCCAATGTCAGTCTTGTTATCACAGCGTATAATGAGGAGATTCGAATTCAGCATAAATTGGAGAACACACTTGCTCTTGATTATCCTAAAGAAAAATTAGAAGTGATTGTTGTCTCGGATGCTTCCACTGATCGTACGGATGAGATTGTTAAATCTTTTGCCAATAGTGGCGTTAAGTTATTGGTTATGCCAAAAAGATACGGCAAACATTATGGTCAGGGTCGTGGTATTCAACATACTTCTAACGAATTAGTAGTGCTTTCTGATGCTACCACTTTCTTGGCTCCTGACGCAATTCGCAAAATAAGTTCCAGCTTCGCTGATCCTGCAATCGGATGTGTCTCCGGACAGGACAGAATAGATTCTGGTGAAGATAAATCTCAAGGTGAAGGTGTTTATATCCGTTATGAAATGATGCTTCGAGAGTTAGAAAGCAAAGTAGGTTCACTGGTGGGAGTAAGCGGTTCATTCTTTGCTATCAGAAAATCGCTGTGCAATGAATGGATTAATAATATGTCGTCTGATTTCTATATGCCAATCCTTGCCAAAAGAAGAGGTTTTCGAACAGTATCGGAACCATTAGCTATTGGAACTTATAAGGTTCTTCATGATAATAAAAAAGAATTTACTCGAAAAGTTCGTACTGTAGTTCATGGATTGGAAGTGTTATTCTGGTTCAAATCAATTCTTAATCCATTTAAGTATGGTTTCTATTCTCTTCAGATGTTCAGCCATAAATTGTGCCGCTGGTTCGTGCCTTTCTGCATGATTATTGTTTTGGCGACCAATCTTCTTTTGCTTAATCATGGATTGATATATTCGTTTGCTCTTATATTACAGTTACTCTTTTATATGATAGTTACTGTCGGGTTTCTCTTTAAGCAACTTCAGAAGTATTCGCTTGTAAGATTTCCAGTCTTTTTTGCAATGGTCAATTCCTCTATCATCGTAGCCTGGTATAAATATATGACTAACCAAAAATATCTTGTCTGGGATGCTACCAAGCGATGAAAGTATGCCACCTGATATCCGGTGACCTTTGGGCGGGTGCGGAAGTACAGGCTTACACGATGATAAAGTCACTTGCAACTTTACCCGAAATAGAGCTGTCAGCTATTGTTCTCAATAAAGGTATACTGGTTAATAAACTTAAAGCAGTGGGAATAAAGGTT
>JAYEIF010000246.1:0-7177 GCA_034659895.1 Candidatus Zixiibacteriota bacterium | reverse complement strand
CAAGCCTTTTAAGCTATTTATAACAAAACCCTTTCACTTGAAACAATACAAAACATGCTTATCTATTTATGAACAAAGAACTTACCCGCCTGTCGAGCGGACAGGTACTTTATTCAACAAGCCCTACGTAGGATGGAGTCCTCTTTAGGTGAAGTTGTCATGACCGCAAGGATTCTGACTGATTTGTGCCATCCCAAGCGGAGTCGAGGGACGGGCGGCACTGTATTAGTCAGTGTTATTTTTAATATCCAGAATCTCACGGCGCAGCATTTCCAGTGCGGAATAAACAGCGCGAGTGCGGTTAATGCTGCGGAAAGTCCCAAAATTGAAAGACCGCGCATATGTCTCACGGATAGACGACAACCCTATAAACGTTGTGCCGACCGATTTCTCGTCAGTGCCACCGTCTGGGCCCGCAATACCGGTTATCGAAAGAGCATAGTTGGTATCAAACATCTTGCGGCAACCGATTGCCATAGCCTCTGCACATTCTTTTGATACGGCGCCTTGTTGCTCAATTATTGTGGGATCGACTCCAAGCTTAGCAATTTTGGCTTCATTGGTATATGTGATTACCCCACCAACAAAGTACTTAGATGATCCCGGAACGGATGTTATCAGTTGCCCCAACTGTCCTCCCGTGCATGACTCAGCTACCGCCAGAGTCTTGTCATTGTCGATAAGCAGTTGCGCTATGACTTTTTCAAGAGTATCGTCGTCATATCCAAATACATAGTGCCCAATCGCTTCTTCAATGTTTTTGACGGTATTTTGTGCTTTCTGCTCTGCTTCTGTTTCCGTGTCTGAGGTTGCTATCACGCGCAACTCAATACCACTCGGAGCAGGCAGGTAAGCCAGTTTTACGTCTTTGTCCAGACTCAACTCTGGAGTAATAAGTTCTGCCAGACTTGATTCGACAATGCCAATTGTCTTTAAGCTGATTACCTTCATTGCCGCTCCGATGTTCATTCCCTGAAAATATGGAATCACTTCATCGAGCATTATCTGTTCCATCTCAAACGGAACTCCCGGAAGAGCAATAAATACACTGCTTTCTTCTGAGATGCAAATTCCCACGGCTGATCCGTGCTTGTTGGGAAAAAGAGTAGCTCCCTGTGGGAGAAGTGCCTGGTTTTGGTTAATAGCCGGCATATCAACTCCGCGTTTTGCATGTCGACGGCGTATATCATCAAGAACGTCCTCGTGAAAAATCAGGTTTCGCTTGAAGACCTTCACGATTGCTCGTTTGGTAATATCATCATCAGTCGGCCCAAGTCCACCAGTGGTGATAACCACTCGAGAGCGTTTCAATGCCAGCCTAAAGCATTCTTCCATAGCTTCGAGAGAATCACCAACGGAGCTGCGATATCTGACATCAAGTCCAATACGAGTCAACTGCTGTGCGATAAAAGCTGCATTTGTATCGACCCGGTGTCCGGTCATTATTTCATCGCCAATAGTAATAATTTCACAATCCATATTCGTTCATTCCTTGTGCCGACTATACCAGTATCAAACACCGCCGCGACTAATGAAAAAGACCACAATTTGAGTTAAGATATTAGCTTGGATGCCTGCCACGACGTCATCCATTGTTACTCCCCACCCTCGCGGCAATCGTTCCGCCTGTGAGGCTGGTGGAATCTTGATTACATCAAAAACACGAAAAGCCACAAATGCAATAGCATAGTTGGTGAGTGAAAAAGGCACGAACAACAACGCTATAAACATTCCCGCCCATTCATCGATAACTATCCTTTTGGAATCGTGGCCATATAAAACTTCAGCTTCACCGGCAATCCAGACAGAAAGAACAGTAGTAACTACAGCTACTCCTGCGAGTACTGGTAGATTTTCTCCAATTAGATAGAAAGCTATTAACAAGGCTGGCACTGTTCCGGTTGTCCCCGAGACGATAGGCGAATAGCCGGAATAGAAACCAGAAGCGAGCGTTTTAATAAAGATTTTTTTCATACGTGTACTTTCATTTAAGGGCGGTTTTTATCATATAAAAGTACTTGATTATGTAGCTGATTCCAGTCCAGAGCGTTACTACCGCTGTAATCCAGAGAAGGATGTTGAAATAGAGCGGGTAGTCGAATGTAAAATACTTCACCAGTGGACTGTCGAAATGCTCAAGTATCATAAGAAGATTAAGGTAAGCCAAAACCAGACCAACCACTGTTAGTTGCAAAAACGTTTTTACCTTGGCAAACCAATTTGGTGGAATAACTACGCTTCTGTATGCTGCCAACAGTCTCAGGCCCGTGATAGCAAACTCACGCCCTATAATTAACATCACCGGCAAAGGCGAAACAATTTTCAGAGCAATGAATGAAATTAAAGCGCTGGAAACGAGAATCTTGTCAGCCAGAGGGTCCATAAATTTCCCAAAACCTGTAATGATTCCGTATTTTCGAGCATAATAGCCATCAGCCAAATCAGTCAGCGCGGCTATAACAAATAACCCAAGAGCCAGCAGCTTGGAGAAAAAATTGTCCAGTATGAAAAAGTACATAAAGAAAGGGGCAATAATTATCCGTAGCAATGTCAACTTATTTGGAGTGTTCATGGATGGACAAGGTACACCAGATAGAAGGATGTGTCAATTGAGATTTACATATAGTGTTTCATTTCTAAGTGATTGCTCTAAAATTGTAGATCAAAGAGAATGTATAAAAAAAACCCAAGCAGAGCGGGTGCGTCTGCCTGGGCGGACGATATTAGGTAATCCACAGAAAGAGTAACACTTTCCGATTGCACTTACATAATACACATAAATAATTTTTTGTCAAGTAAAATCTTGAATTTTTTTGAAAAAAATTCAAAAAATACTCATAATCTTCATTTACCAGCTATTGAAAAACAAAAAAGACCAGATTTGTTAATTCCGCAACGGTTATAGATACAGAATTCCACATTGATTGTGGAAAAGGTGTGCGAAGAATGTTAGCATCTTTGTATCTTATTGATTGTCAGTGGGATAGGTTGTGCAAGGAATATAACGCACTTGCATATAAAACAAGCAAAAATCAAACGTTCCATATTGCTTTGCTGTTCAGGAAGTTATAGTTATGGAGTTATCAATGTGACAGCCTGTTACGCAGGATTAATTTTTCGGGCTCAACATAATTTGCTTGTAGCATTTTGCAAGACAACCAAATAGAGAAATTCAAAAGAAAACACTATTTTTAGTGGCTTGAGAATTTAAAACCACTATATCTTGTGCTTACGATTCGATTCTCCAAACGGATGTTATGACCAATTTTGGTATGTAGTCGGTGGTGAGAATTGTTTCTGATTAGAAAAAGACATGGTTGACCGGGTTTGGGTGGTAGACCCATTGGCATGGACGCTGTTTCCCGGTCACTATTTTGTGATTGAAGTTTTAGGAGGTATGGCTTGAAAGTTCAGCGATTTTTCACACAGGAAGGTGAATCACCTTATAAAAACATTAATTTTTCCAAGCGTTCTTCAAAAATAACTAACCCAGACGGGACAGTTGTTTTCGAACACAATGATATTGATGTTCCAGATGATTGGTCGCAGGTAGCGGTTGATATTCTGGCTCAGAAATATTTTCGGAAAGCTGGAGTGCCGCTTAAGGATGAGCACGGAGACCAAATTAAGGATGACAATGGCAATCCGGTAACGGGTGGAGAGACAGATTCACGTCAGGTTTTTCACCGTTTAGCCGGGTGCTGGCGGCATTGGGGACAAAAATATGGTTATTTTGATACCGAGCATGATGCTCAGGTTTTCTATGATGAAATGCGCTATATAATAGCGTCACAAATTGCCGCACCTAACTCTCCACAATGGTTCAATACGGGGCTCAATTATGCTTATGGAATTGAGGGTGTGTCTCAGGGTCATTACTATGTTGATCCGGACAAGCATACACTGTCTCAAGCGAAAAATGCCTATGAACGTCCTCAACCGCACGCTTGCTTCATTCAGTCTATCAAAGACGACCTGGTCAACGAGGGTGGCATAATGGATCTTTGGGTGCGCGAGGCTCGTCTGTTCAAATATGGTTCCGGAAGTGGAACGAATTTCTCTAATATCCGCGGTAGTGGTGAGACACTATCCGGAGGTGGAAAATCGTCCGGTTTAATGTCATTTCTGCGGATTGGAGATAGAGCAGCAGGCGCTATCAAATCCGGTGGCACAACTCGCCGAGCAGCGAAGATGGTGATGCTTGATCTCGATCATCCTGACATTGAACAATTTATAGCATGGAAAGTAGTGGAAGAGCAAAAGGTTGCCGCTATGGTGGCAGGATCGAAAATCATCCGTGAAAATCTAAAGGCGATTGTAGCTGCTGCTAAAGTTTCTAAAAATGGTGATAATGTTTTTGAAATCAATCCTGAAAAGAACGCTGCACTCAAACAAGCCATCAAACAAGCTCGCGGATACGCTGTTCCGATGGCGTATGTCAAAAAGATACTCGATATAATCAGTCAAGGATTTAGCGATATAGAGTTTGTCTCACTTGACACAAACTGGGAAGGTGATGCCTACACTACAGTATCCGGTCAAAACTCCAACAATTCGGTCAGGGTTCCCAATAGTTTCTTTGAAAGACTCGAAGAGGGGGGCGACTGGCACCTGATTCGTCGCACAGACGGCGAAGTATCCAAAACGGTGTCAGCCGCCGAGCTTTGGGAAAAAATCGTTTACGCTGCGTGGGCATGCGCCGATCCCGGGGTCCAGTTTGATACGACTATCAACGAATGGAATACCTGCCCGGCTGATGGCCGCATCAACGGTTCCAACCCGTGTTCGGAGTATATGTTCCTCGACGACACAGCCTGCAATTTGGCTTCAATCAATGTTGCCAAGTTTCTACGAGAAAACGGCTCGTATGACATTGAGGGTTTTATGCACACGGCACGCTTGTGGACTATTGTGCTTGAAATTTCGGTACTCATGGCTTCCTATCCGTCACGGCAAATAGCTCAGCGAAGCTACGAATACCGAACTCTGGGCCTTGGCTATGCCAATCTTGGGACACTCCTTATGCGTATGGGTATCCCTTATGACTCGCCGGAAGGATATGCTTGGACAGGGGCGCTATCTGCGATGTTGACAGGACAGGCTTATGTAACCTCGGCTGAGTTAGCAAAGGAATTGGGACCGTTTCCAACATTCTTCCGCAACCGCGACGAAATGCTCAGAGTAATTCGCAATCACCGACGTGCCGCCTATAACAATGAGGAATCGGAATATGAGGGTCTTACCGTTAAGCCCACAGGTATTAATCCTAATTATGTTCCAAAGGAACTTGTAGGAACAGCTCAAAAAGTTTGGGACAAAGCACTGGAGCTGGGGAAGGTTCACGGTTTTCGCAATGCTCAGGTTTCGGTCATTGCTCCTACGGGTACTATCGGATTAGTGATGAATTGCGATACGACCGGCATCGAACCAGACTATGCTCTGGTGAAATTCAAGAAGCTTGCCGGTGGCGGATATTTTAAGATTATGAACAGCTCTGTGTCTATTGCTTTGAAAAAGCTTGGCTACGAATCTAATCAGATAGAGGATATAGTCAGTTATGCCACCGGACATAGAACGCTCAAACAGGCTCCGTTTATAAATCATGAGTCACTGCAGGCTAAAGGTTTTACGAAGACAGAACTTGATGCTGTCGAGGAATCTCTCAAGGATGCTTTTGATATTACCCTTGCATTTGGCAAGGCGACTATCAGTGATGAGTTTCTTAAAGAGACTATGGGGCTTTCGGATAATACGATTGACTCTATGGATTTTAACTTGCTTAAAGAGATTGGGTTCACGGCTGAGCAAATCGAGGCGGCTAATGAATTTTGTTGTGGCACTATGACTGTCGAGGGAGCGCCGCATTTGGAGGAGAAGCATCTGGCAGTATTTGACTGCGCTAGTCGGTGTGGCAAAAAAGGGAAAAGGTTAATCAATTTTGAATCACACATAAGGATGATGGCCGCTGCTCAACCGTTTATTTCAGGCGCTATATCCAAAACGATAAACATGCCGTCAGAATCCTCGATTGGTGATGTTAAGCGAGCATATCGGATGGCATGGGAATCAATGAACAAGTCTATTGCTATCTACCGTGACGGTTCCAAGCTAAGTCAGCCGTTAACGACTACACTGTTTGGTGATGAATTGGAAGAAGAAGGTCTTTCTGTTGAGAACGTTTCCGCAAAGATGGCAGAGAAAATCGTTTATCGGTATATAGCCAAAAGGCGCAAACTACCCTTCCGTCGCGGTGGTTACACACAAAAGGCGCGCGTCGGTGGACACAAAATCTATCTGCGTACGGGTGAATATTCCGATGGCACTCTGGGCGAGATATTCCTCGATATGCATCGCGAGGGAGCGGCGTTTCGTTCAATAATGAATTCGTTTGCTATTGCTATTTCACTTGGACTACAGCACGGTGTTCCACTGGAGGAATTCGTTGAAGCCTTCCTGTTTAGTCGTTTTGAGCCTAACGGAACGGTGCAGGGTAATCGTTCAATCAAGCGGGTAACCTCAATTATCGATTATATTTTTCGTGAACTTGCAATAACTTACCTTGACCGCACAGATTTAGCTCAGGTATCGAAAGATGATCTACGTCACGACGCTCTTGGTGTTCCCTCCGGAGAATCAACCGAATATGTTGCTGAAAAAACTGCCAGAAATGGAAATGACGGCAGCCGTGATAACGGTGATATACATTCAGATCACCTGACGAGGAATCTGGCTCGCGATGGTAAGGGTAATGGAAATGGAAATGATAAAGGTAGTGATAATATTACTGGAAAGATGAGCCAGCAAGGAGGTAATGGGCATAGTAACAGGCTGGATAGTAAAGATATAGGAAAGGGTAATAAAACAACAGAGGCTGTGCTTGAATATGTTACAGCTCCAGCGGCTCAATCTTCGGAAGATCAGCAGAGCTATCGACTCAAGCAGGAAATCCGTACCGCTCGTCTCAAGGGTTATGAAGGGGAAATGTGTCCGGAGTGCGGACAGTTTACAATGGTTCGAAACGGTACATGTCTCAAGTGTGAAACTTGTGGAGCAACAAGTGGCTGCAGTTGAAAAGAATATTGGTATCGATAATTATTGAATCCTTTCAAGGATGAAAGAGACGAAGGGTTTCGGATTAAGGATGGTTCGGAACCCTTCACTCTATATTAATTAGGGT
>JAYEIF010000245.1:4698-7223 GCA_034659895.1 Candidatus Zixiibacteriota bacterium | reverse complement strand
CGCCGTGTCCGTAGAGATGTTAAGATATTTATCGGCTGGATTATTCGTCCCTCGACTCCGCTCGCAGGCATTGCCTGTTTATGATAAGACAAATTTCCGCTCGGGATAAAATTATGATATTGTCATTCCTGCGGACGCAGGAATCCAGCAGACATTGTCTGTTCAGTCCGCCTAGGCGGATTGCCTGTCTATCTATATCAACTGGATACCAGCGTTCGCTGGTATGACAAATCCATCGAGATGAAGCAAGTCAAGACCACAAGGGTTCTGACCTGCTATACAACCTCACCTTGAGCGGAGTCGAAAGGTGAGCGCAGTCGAAAGGTGAGCGGCGTCGAAAGGTGAGCGGATACACAGAAAAACTTTGTTTGAGATATCATTGACTCCTGCCGATAGATATAAATAGAAAAACAAGAATTGAGTTAATCTCTCTGGGCTTAAGCTCAGCCACCTATAACCACGGAGGGTTGATATGTCTTTGGTTTCCCTAAATGATGTTTACGCTGATGCTAACAGGAATTATTATGCTATTGGTCATTTCAACATAAGCAATCTTGAGTTTACACAGGCTGTAATAGAAGCAGCACAAGAAATGAATTCACCGGTTATTATCGGTGTTTCGGAGAGTGGCGTCAAATATGCTGGCGCACAGAATTTGGTTGCTATGGTCAAGTCGTTAGCAGAACAAGTTTCGGTTCCTGTAGCATTGCACTTGGATCACGGTTCTTCGATGGAGTTTGTGACCGAGTGTGTTGATGCCGGTTTCACATCGGTGATGATAGATGGCTCCCACCTTCCTCTTGAGGAAAACATTAGAATAACCCATGAAGCTGTTGACTATGCTCACCAAAGAGGTGTCAGTGTGGAAGCAGAACTCGGGCGTCTGGGTGGTATAGAGGACAACATCAAAGTTGACGCTAAAGATGCGTTCCTGACAGATCCCGATGAAGCACAGCGTTTTGTTGAGGAAAGTGGTGTTGATGCTCTTGCTGTTGCGGTTGGAACAAGTCACGGAGCATACAAATTCAAGGAAGAAGCCCGTTTGGATTTTAATCGCATTGCAACTATAAAAAAACGTCTCGGTATCCCCTTAGTATTACACGGTGCCAGTGGTGTTCCGCAGGAATTGACTGACAAGCTTACCAAGTATGGCGGGAAAATAGCAAATGCCAAAGGTGTCCCTGATGAAGCTTATCGAAAGGCTATAAAGAACGGCATCAATAAAATTAATGTTGATACTGATCTTCGTTTGGCTTTTACCTCAACTCTAAGGCAAATACTTACTGAACAGCCCGAGATTTTTGATCCAAGGAAGATTCTCGGTCCAACGCGTGAGGCTATTAAGGATGTTGTCAAAAACAAGATTCAGATATTTGGAAGTGCTTCTCGGGTAAATACTATGAGTCGTAAGATGAGTTCAACCCGACCTGAAGTGGTTTCATAGGATACGATAACACTGAGTGGATTTATTTATGAGTGCTTCGCCACTTATTCCATTAATTTGATTGCGCGGATAACTTCACCGGGAGAGGAAACCGACATCAGCTCTTCCCTGAAGGATTCATACTGAAGCATTTCAGCCAATGATTTGAAGACTTTCAAATAGAGGGAATCATCGTACGGCGGGGCCGCCATTACAAAAAAAAGGTGAACTGGTTCGCCATCGGGAGCGTCAAAGTCATATCCATTAATTGAACGAGCGAAACCAATCATGAATTCCTTGGAATGTTTTGATCGAATGTGAGGCAAGGCTATTCCGTGACCGATTGCTGTGCTGGATTGTTTCTCTCGATTTGTAAAATCAAGCAACAGCTTGTTACGGTTGCCAACGTGCGCATTCTCATCTAGGATATCCACCAATTCAAGCAGAATGAGTGCTTTACATTGTTCACGCCATTTCTCGACAGATTGGCCTTCCTCGAGTGGCAAGAGATTGGTAACCATTTCCAATCGCACAGCGCTTTCATTTATGTAACGCGATATATTCATTAATAATCCTATCGGCCGCAATTGCTTACAATTTAATATGATAAGTACAGCAGTGGCAGATTGTCAACACTTGACGATTAGAAATCACATTTTTCAATGTCAAGCCGACAAGCGGCTTGACATATTAGCTGGCTCCCCTTTTTGTCAGTGCCTATTCAAAATACTAATCGCACACCGAATTGATTTATTGGTTCATTTTCAAACGATGAAATAACCCGCTGGACATTCAAACTCAGGAAACTCGTCACTGGTTTGACTAATGATAACTCGACATAGTAATCGTAGTTATTCATTCCAAGCGGTTGGTCAAAAGGATTAACGTATGAATACTTCCAGTTAAAATCACCGGTAAATTCAAAATTAAATGATGTGCCAAGTTTGAATGAGTTTATTGAGACAACCTGAAACGTTCGCCCCCTATTCTCTCCTGAATCATCATAATTTTGATAGAATGAAAGTTCGTTCGAAATCGGCCAGTAGCCAAAGTGCTTTGATTGGGATTCCCATGACGGAATCATTCCCGCTGTCGATGTTAA
>JAYEIF010000245.1:0-4598 GCA_034659895.1 Candidatus Zixiibacteriota bacterium | reverse complement strand
CCACCATGCAGACGAGCAAAACAAGCTTGCGCATGATAGATTCTCCATTTGTTTAGAGTTTTTGGTTTTATACTACGACATAATAGAAATATAAAACAACACGATACTGTCGGCAAGACTGAAAGGCAAAGCTTGTATTTACGGTAGAAGTTTAATTTTGTTCTTTTTCAATTTGTTGTTTTAGATTAAAAGACTTGATGGAGATTCCCAGAACTTTCTTGTTTTTGTATGGGACGGTTGCTCCAAAATTGAGCAGGGAATAGGGATGTCAAATCTATAGGCCATTGCTAACTGTTCAGACAGCTATCATCACATATGGTAATATTTATCAAAACCACAACTTATCAACCGCATTTACCAGATGATTAAAGACAAAATAGGTCAATAAACTAATTTTTTTCTAAAAAATCCATAAAATCGGTCTTATTCTATTGACAAGTCATAAGAATGTGGATTTTATTGGTCGTCGAAGTTCAACAATTAAACAAAAGGAGAAATGTTGTGGAAGAAAAAATCGATGAATCACTGGATGTAAAAGGGCTTACTTGTCCAATGCCAATGTTGAAATTGTCAAAAGCAATGAAAAAGCTCGAATCAGGAAAAGTGCTTGAGATGTTGGGCACAGATCCCGGGACAAAAACAGATCTGCATTCGTGGTGTGACAAGACAGGAAATACTCTTCTTGATGAGAGTGAATTAGAAGGGGGTGTTTTTCGCTTTGTAATCAAGAAAAAATAAGAGAGGATAGTAAGAGAGGATAAATTGTTATGGAACAAGAATCAAACAAGTCTGCATTAAGCCAGCTATTTCAGACATTCTTCTTGAAACATTGGCCTGTCTGGGTTGGAGGCATCTTGTTAGGTGTGCTTAATGTATTTCTCTTTATGATTAAAAGCCCTTGGGGCGGAAGTGGTGGTTATAACAACTGGGGAGAAAACATATATCAAGCCCTGGGATTTTTTGGTATAGAAAATGTTACACCGACAAGCGCCAGCTTATATGGGATGTTAAACATCCTGATTATTCTTGGAGCTTTTGTAGGCGCTCTTTTGGCAAAAGAGTTTGCTCTGAGAATTCCACCTATAGGAGAGTTAATTAAAGGATTTATTGGTGGGGGCTTAATGGCAATTGGTGCTAAATTGGGCCTTGGATGTACTATCGGTGGATTTTTTAGTGGAGTACCTGCGCTTTCAGGTGGAGCAATTCTACTGACAGTAGGCCTATTCTTAGGTACATTAGTTGCACTAAAATATCTCATGTGGGAAATGGAGCATCTTCCCGGTATTAGTTCTGGTAAGACCAAAACACTTTTGGCCGCTTCTAGAGGGCAAGGTGCTTGGCAGAAATGGTTAGGGTTTATTGTTGTCATTATTGCGATTATTATAGCGTATAGCTATTTCGGCAACAACGACATCATGGGCTGGTTTGTAATCATTGGTCTTATGCTGGGGTTAATTTGTCAACGCTCAAGATTCTGCATTGTGGCATCATTTCGCGACCCTTTTATGACCGGAAAATCATCCAGCACGATAGGTATAATAGCTGGCTTATTAATTGGACTTATCGGATTCACAATCATAAAACAATTCGGAATTGGTGCGGGTGATATAGCCTTACGTTCCAGAGAGTTGACTTGGGTATTTCCAAATTTCTGGTTAAGAGCTCCAATTGGCGGATTTATTTTTGGCCTTGGCATGACAATAGCGGGAGGCTGCGCAGTTGGAACACTGTGGAGATTTGGAGAAGGACAGGTTAAATTATGGGCAGCGGCTCTCGGATTTTTACTGCTTTCTCCAATCGCAAAGAATTTCATTGAACCTGGATTTGTTAAACTACTACCCCATTCTACGAATTTCAGAAACTTTATGCCTGATTATATAGGCTATATATGGTCAGTAATCATTGTATTAGCGATTTTGTTAATTTGGTATCTATTTGTTAAATGGAACGAAAGAACCGGAAAGTTTAGTGCATACTAATTTAGATTCATAGATGCTTATGCATATGATTTTATTTATGTGGAGACATTTAACAGTTAGCTGACATTTGACTTTTGTCCGTTCTAAAATAAGAAAGGAAAAGAGGATGAAAAAAGTCATTATTAATTTTGTATTACTGTTCGCAATATTTGTTTTGGTCGTTGGTTGTGAAGGTCAATTTGATAATGCCAATCAACTAGTAAAAGCGGCTAAAGCTGATATAGTAGAGATATCAGTTGATGATTTCAAAAACATTATGGGGAATGAAGAGTTTGAATTGATTGATGTTCGTACAGCAGGTGAATTTGCGGCTGGTCATATTCCGGACGCTATAAATATTCCCCGTGGTTTACTGGAATTTAAAATCACAAATAAGTATACGGATATAAATACTAATATTATTCTCTATTGCAAAAAAGGTGGTCGTTCTGCTCTGGCTGCCAAATCCTTGGGTCAACTTAAGTACAAAAATGTAAGGTCCATTGCTGGTGGCTGGAATGCATGGGCTAAAGCTGCCCCTGCTCCAAAAAAGCATCAGACGCCGGAAGAAATTAAACAGATGGTCAAGGCTTCAAAGAAATGGTTAACAGAAATCACACCTGCGGATCTCAAGAAACTGATGCAAAGGAAAAATAATTTAGTTATAGTTGATGTTCGTGAACCAAAGGAATTTGAAGCTGGGGATATTTCTGGATCAGTTAATATCCCTCGTGGTTTGCTTGAATTCAAGATAACAAAGAAATATCCAAATAAGTCAACCAACATCGTAATATACTGTAAGAGTGGTGGGCGTGCTGCTTTGGCCGCTGAAGCTCTTAAAGATATTAAATATAAAAATGTAAAGTCACTTGCGGGCGGTTGGGAAGCATGGTCAAAATTTGCCGCTACTCCGGTTTCTGAGGTTAAAGCTGTGGTTGGTGCAGCGAAGAAGAGTATAACTGAAATCTCAGTGGATGATTACAAAACAATGGTAAAAGATGGAAAAGATTTTGTGTTGATCGATGTAAGGCAAGCGGCTGAATATGCGGCAGGTTATATCCCCAATGCTATTAATATTCCTCGTGGTTTGCTTGAATTCAAAATCTTGGGAATTGAAAAAGATAAAAACAAGACCATTGTTATTTATTGCAAGAAAGGCGGACGCGCTGCTTTGGCTGCTAAAAGTTTGGCAAAACGTCTTAAATACAATAATGTTAAATCCATCGATGGCGGTTTTCTTGGGTATACATCAGATCCTAAAAACCCGGTAGCTAAACCAATTAAGGAGAAGATGACAAAAGAACCCGAGTCAGCACCAAAAGTCTCTCTCAGTAGCGGTTGCGGTGGTTGATGAGTATTCCTTAGGGCATGATTAGGGATTGTTGAAAAATTAGTTATTATGTACCACAATCTCAAATTCGCGTAGCGGGCGGCCTTGTGTCGCCCGTTTCTATACACACAGCGGAGACAAGCCCCGCTGCTACGCGAGCTGACGTGCCTGTCGGCGCACAGGAAGTGCGCCGTGGCGTGTAGAATGTTTATCAAGTGCAAGCCTTTTAAGCTATTTATAACAAAGAATTTATACTTTATTCAGCAGACGATAATTATAATATAACTTGTGGTGAGCAAGATTTGGCTTGCCGAGTTTAATGTCCTCTCCGAAATGAAGTTGGGGTGTAACCTGACAAGTTTAGCGAAAAGAACTTGTAGCTCGCTATTCTGTCTGGTTACACTCCTTTTTGATTGGGTGATTCAGAGATTTGCAAGTATGTCAGTTCATCTTGCGCTTGATTGCACCACCTACTGCAATACCAAAACTAAGCAATAAAAGTGTCGTCGGCTCGGGAATGGGGTCGCCACAGTGTTCGGCATCATGTGAGTTTGGAACAAACTTGAAATGACCATCGGATTCATTCCAAAAACCATAGGCGCCAAGATGCACATAGTCGTAGTCGGTGGATATCTGATATTTGAATATCTTCCCCAACGCTGTTCCGGTCTCACCAGGTTGCATATCCATTACTGCGTCAGGGTAATCATCCACTAAAGCAGAAACTTCCATTTCAGTATACCAACTTGGATATACGCCAGCACCCGGATAGTCCCCTGCGTGTTCACCCCACGATGGTGGTGTCCCAAAGGACATATCACTCTGCGAAAGGGGGGTACCAGAATTGACACTTGTCGCTGAGAATGAACCGGATGGAGCCATTGTTTCTTCGCCACCAAATGCCGCCACCAATGTCAGATCATATATCGGATTAGAGTCGGTGTTTGCCGTAATGATCCAGAGTTCAAAATCGCTGGCATTGGTAACCCAGGTCTGGGTGGTTGCATCGTAATTGGCATCGGGAGAATTGATATATAACTGTAATGCAGGTACTGCCATAACAGATGGAGCCATAACGGATATCAAAATTGTTAACAGGAGTTTTTTCATATTTATACCTCTGGTATTTCTAGTTGAATACTATTTTGCTTAGTCAAGGAGCAAAATGGATGCCGTCTTTTTCAATAAATCAGCCATTACCATACAGGGACGTATGTTATTGATAGACAATCGATAATGTAGCGCCTTTGAAAAAGTCCGTTTTCTTCCAGAAGAAATTGTGTGCAAAACGGTGCTTAGTTTGTGCCGAG
>JAYEIF010000244.1:0-32854 GCA_034659895.1 Candidatus Zixiibacteriota bacterium | reverse complement strand
TATCTATGGGTGTCGAGAATATGGCAATGAACGCCTCAGTAAGTATGGGTGGTATGCAGATCAAAGGCTCTGAGATATTTTCCAATCATGACGTACGGTTTGCATCCAAAGGACTTCTGCCGGACAAACGAATCACCCTGTGGGCTGTTGACAAAGTACATGAATGGCTCGATATCTGTGATAGTGGTGTTGACCCTGTTTCAAACGAATAGACTAATATCATAAGATACAGTAAAGGCTAAACACACTGCGTTCACGTCAGACGGCACCTGTACTTTATGTAAAAGTCTCAGATAAAGACATATACAAGTCGGTAAAACCCAATGTTTATTCTCAAGCGATATAGCCAGGATAAACGGCTGGTGTTTATTACATGCGTTACATTCGAACGGCGGACGATATTTCCTGATTTAATGCTTACGTTAATCACAAGTTACCACTATTCTATGATAGACCTGTGTCATATTGCAGACAACCCGATCTACAATTTTTACCTCTAAACCCCCTGGAAAAATTCGATAAGCTTGCCCGATAGAGACAAAAAGTAACAGTAAATAGGAATGTAAGAGAAGGAAAGGAAAGGGGAGAAATGCAAAAGTATATTGACAAATCCCCCTTTATCATTATACTTAAAACATCGAGGGTGGCTCTCTGTTTTTCTTGGGTAGTTTTCTAGCCCCCTCTACCCTGCCAGAGTAGCGCCCTCTTTTTTTATCTGTATCCTATAAATAAAAAAAGACCACCCAATAAAAAAGGTGGCCTTTGTTATTTTACGATTTATAATCAATCAGCTTTTACAATGCAATCATCTATTGGACAGACAGCAATACACTGCTGTTCATCTTCATCCTCACACTCATTACAGGTATCTGGGTCAATGACATAAATATCATCACCCTCAGTAATCGATTCAGTAGGACATTCCGGCAGACAGAGTCCACAGGCTGTGCATTCGTCAGTGATTTTCATAGCCATAATAAATTACCTCCAAAAATTATGTTACCATTCAACATTCTATCAATTCAGAACTTGACGAATATACATAAAACAGAGTTTGATATGCAAGATATTTTTTATACAATTACAAAGTTTAGCTGGAAATATCTATATTGTCTTTGTCTCCTAATTTCTACCTGAATCGCAGTCTTTACTACTTGAATCAAAGCTATTTCTATCTTACAGACGGTTATCCGTCAATAAACAAGTTAACGAATTAAAATAAGATATTTTGTATGTTTGTGGCTTGTCAATCTATATAGTATGTGATATTCATAATCTCCGTTTTTTGTTGAGTAATCGCTACTTAAGCCCTTTCTTATTAATATGCGTGTGCTTGGTATAGATCCCGGACTTAATATCACCGGCTATGGGATACTCGAAGAGTCTGATGATAAGATGTGTGTTATTGAAGCTGGTGTGATTCGCACCAAAGCAAATAGTAGCATGTCTAACCGATTGCTTGAGATTGCACGAGAACTGGAAAACATTATCAAGCAATTCCAGCCATCGGTTGTAGCAATAGAAGAATTATACTCCCACTATGGTCATCCTAAAACTGCTATCATAATGGGACATGCCAGAGGAATTGTTTTTCTCAAGGCAGCCGAGGAAAGGATACCAGTTGTTCCATACGCTTCTACTCGAATCAAAAAATCCCTCACCGGCAATGGTCGAGCCAGCAAACAGCAAATGCAACTGATGATCCGTTCCGAGCTTGACCTACCGGAGGTTCCGGAGCCGCCTGATACTGCCGATGCTCTGGCGGTTGCATTATGTCATTGTCGAGCAGAGGCACACCATAAGGCGGTGCATATATGATAAGTAGAATCAAAGGTGTCCTTACCAAAATCACCGAGGAAACAGCGCTTGTCGAAAATGGTGGCATGTTCTATGAAATCATGCTGCCATCGGCACTTGCAGACAGACTCAAGAACAACGGAAAGGTCGGCGAGAAAATAGTGTTTGAAACTATTTATTATATCGAAGCCGGAGACAGAAAATCGAGTCACTACCCAAGGCTTGTTGGTTTTACAAATCCTATTGATCGTGAGTTCTTTTCTCTAATGACCAATGTGTCCGGACTTGGTGTAAAGAAAGCTCTCAAATCATTGACTATTCCCATACGCGACATAGCTACTGCCATCGAGACCAAAGACACCGCTCAGCTTAACCGACTACCGGGAATAGGAGCTCGACTCGCAGAGAAAATTGTTGCGGAACTGCATGGCAAAGTAGCCAAGTTTGCTCTTTCGAAGGAAACAGAACCTTTATCAAAACAAAAGAAGCAAGCACAAGCTGAACCGATTGTCGAAGAAGCTCTTGATGTACTGGCACAACTTCAGTATACTCGCAATGAGGCTCAGAAAATGATAGAGACCGCTCTTGAATCCCAACCAAAGGTAAGCCAGGTAGAGGATTTAATTGAAATTGTGTTCAAAAACGAACGACAAAAGGTAACATAAGATGGCGCGAGAACGCATTGTTTCCGGAAATCAAAATTCTCCCGAGGAAGACCAGACACTGATAACACTGCGCCCGGGTAGTCTTTCAGATTATATTGGACAAAATGAGTTACGCTCAAAACTTAATGTTACACTTGAAGCCGCCAAACAGCGCAAAGAACCTGTTGAGCATATATTATTTTACGGACCGCCCGGATTAGGGAAAACCACTTTGGCACACATTATTGCCAAAGAAATGGGAACAAAATTAGTTGCTACAGCAGGTCCAGCACTGCAACGAACTGGTGATTTGATGGGTATTCTAACCAACCTTAATGAAGGCGATGTTCTTTTTATTGATGAAATCCATCGCTTATCACCAATCATTGAAGAATTCATTTATCCTGCTATGGAAGATTTCAAGGTTGATTTCGTTGTCGATAAAGGAGCATTTGCTAAAGTAATCAATGTCCCTCTCAAACATTTCACTATGATTGGCGCAACTACACGCGCTGGACTTCTCTCAGCTCCATTAAGAGATAGGTTTGGATTGTATTATCATGTTGATTTTTATCCTCCAGAAGATTTGGCAAAGATTGTTAACCGATCTGCAGGGATTCTTGGAACAACAATTCTTACTGACTCAGACAACGGTGATGCTGCTAACATAATTGCTGAGCGTGCTCGCGGAACACCTCGCATAGCCAACCGTCTTCTCAGACGCGTTCGCGATTATGCTGATGTAAAATCCAATGGTAAAATTACAGCCAAACTTGCCTCTCAGGCTCTCGACGCTGAAGGTATTGACGCTCTTGGTTTGGATTCACTGGATCGTAAACTTCTCAAGGTTATCATTGAATACTACAACGGCGGACCTGTCGGTATAGAGGCGCTTGGAGCCACGCTAAATGAAGAGGTTGATACACTTGTTGATATGGTGGAGCCGTATTTGCTAAAAATCGGTTTTATTCAACGTACTAAACGAGGACGAATTGCTGCTCCTGCCGCCGCTAAACACCTTGGGCTGAATATTCCAAATACCAGCGGACAACAGCGGCTTCTTTGAAAGCTAAAATGAATGATAAGGCTAATAATGACGACGACATCATAAAGCTATTTCAATCTTCAGGATTTGGAACAGATCGTGATGATCCTCGTAGTGTTGTGGCTATACTTCTTACAGAAACTGTCAAATTTCGGGATAAACTCAAGGAAGAAACAGGTAATATCCTGACAGTATCTGACACAAGGACAGCTCTCAGCGCACTGAAAAGCTACTTTAATACAGGCAGTTTACCTGAAAAAATCACTTCAGAACAAAGAGCTCTTACTAAAATCTGGATTGACCGCCTAACATTGCTTGAATAAGAAAAAATACACAGCAGAAAAATTATCAGCTTACAACACTAATTCTATCCCATCGACAGCAGTAGAAAAATTGTGCATCCCTGCTTTCCGAGCCATCAGATTTAGCTTTGACACCTCATCACTATGCCCAAGATGAGTTATAACAAATTCTCCCACATTTGTTTTAGGAGCAAAGTCAAAAAAGACATCAGCGTCAACATGAGTCATTTCCATCACGACATAATCATTGCCGTTAAGCTTGTCACGAATATCATCAATGCCGCCAATATCACCAGAATAAAACAGCCTTTTTTGCCCTATCTCAATTTGGAAAGAATGTGACTGCATTTTATTGGGAAGATTCAATCGTGCTATCAATTCCGAGTATTGACTAAGGTGTGAGTTAGCGATAGCCGTCAATTTGAAATCTTCATCAAATACTATACCTCCGTTGTAACCAATAATATGAAGCTCAAACGGGAGTTTCTCCGGAATAATGTACACTGCGTTTAGATATGCACGCAATGGAATCACAAACTCATCCGGAACAAAAATGTCAATTCTTTCATCTCTCCCAGCCAGAGATATCATCTGGATAAACAGCGGTAACTCACAAACATGATCGGGATGTGTATGACTAATGAATACTCTATCAACATCGAGAGGATTAAACCCACGACGAAGAAACGATGATATTACACCTCCCCCGCAATCGATTAGATTAAGTCGTTCGTTGATATTAAGGATATAACCCGCAGAATTGCGTTCCGCTTGTGGTACTCCCGACGATGATCCAAGGATAGTGAATTTATTTGGTTGCATATCATTTCTACTCTTTTGGCTTCAGGATTATCCGTATAAAACGATACATCAAATAAACATCAATCTCTCATATTATCGGAAACATCCAACTACTTATTCCGAACAATAATTACTATGATAATATACTACTCATCCGTGAAAGAGCTTCGTTACAATCTGATTGAGTGACATCCAAATGAGTTACCATCCGAATACGCTTCGGTCCAAAAGGAACCGCCCAGACATCAACTTCCTTCAATTTCGCCAGAATTGATTCTGCGGTTTCGGAACCTTCAATATCAGCCAGCACGATATTTGTTTCAACTCGGCTCAGGTCAACAGAAAATACCTGAAATTGATTTAACCCTTCAGCAAGATTTCGCGCATTTGCGTGATCCTCAACCAATCGGGAGATGTTGTTCCTGACAGCAAACAAACCAGCGGCGGCGATAATACCCGCCTGGCGCATTCCCCCACCGAAAAGTTT
The DNA here is from genome assembly GCA_034659895.1 of Candidatus Zixiibacteriota bacterium. Classification (GTDB taxonomy): domain Bacteria; phylum Zixibacteria; class MSB-5A5; order GN15; family FEB-12; genus B120-G9. Next base: position 27,778 of record JAYEIF010000244.1, on the reverse strand, counting down.
GCGCTCACGACGACACCTGTCAATGAACTCGATCGAGCCAAGAACCATAGAGCCAATCGGAGCTCCAAGACCTTTTGACAAACATACAGATATTGAATCAAAGGGCTTGGTCAAATCCGATAACGAAACACCAGTAGCAACATGAACATTCCATATACGGGCACCATCAAGATGCAAAATCAAGCCGTGTTCATCACACACTTCTCGAACTTTCAGGATTTCATCCTGTGGCAGGATAGTACCTCCATGACGATTATGACTGTTCTCCAACGTTACCATTTTAGTGAGTGGACAGTGAAGATTTATCGGACGTATATTCTGTCGTATCATGTCAGCTGTAACCATACCGCGATCGGTAGTAAGAAGGTTCACCAATAGGCTGGAATGTACCGCCGGTCCTGCCGCTTCATAATTAACAACGTGGCATTCCCTGTCACAGAGCATCTCCCAACCCGGTTGTGAATGCGCTTTGAGAGAAACCTGGTTTGCCATCGTTCCAGAAGGCATATAGAGCGCCGCTTCACGCTCAAACAGTTCAGCTACATATTGCTCAAGCTCGTTGACAGTAGGATCATCACCAAAGACGTCATCGCCAACCTCAGCAGTCATCATAGCATTGCGCATTGCCTGACTTGGTCGTGTAACAGTGTCGGATCTAAGATCAATGATTTTCATGAATAGGAATATAGGTTATCATAAAAACAAATACAACAGGAATGACAATCACCCTGAAATTCCAAAAACATTATCACAATCTAATCATTAACCGAATCACAAAAATGTTAGTGCAATTAACCAGTAACAATATGCTTAGCTCTATGAATGGCAACTTCATCTTCCTTCAACCCCGATGAGTCTTTCTTCTGTCGGAACAATCCAATGAAATCATCAATCAGAGTATACACTACCGGAACTACAACCAGAGTAAGCAATGTTGATGAAAGCATACCGCCAATAACAGCCCTTGCCATCGGAGCACGCATTTCCGCACCAGGACCAATTCCCAAAGCCAATGGCAACATTCCAAAAATCGTAGCCAAAGCAGTCATCAAAATCGGACGTAACCTGATTGGACCAGCCCTAAGAATGGCATCATTTCTTGGAACACCCTTGGCACGTTCTTGTTTTACAAAATCAATCAGCAAGATGGCGTTCTTCGTAACCAATCCCATTAATAGTATGATACCTATCAGGGACATTATGGAAAAAGAAGACCCTACCAATCCAAATATAGCGCCCACCAAAGATAGAGGCAAAGAAATCATTATTGAGAAAGGATCAAAGAACGATTCATACTGGGAAGCCAGCAACAAATATATGAAGATGATTGATAATATCAGAGCCCTAAAGATATTAGTAAACGATTTCTTCATGAGTTCAGCTTCACCAACCGGTTCAATAACATAGCCAGGTGAAAGGCTTATCTGATTTACCTTTTCCATAACTTGTTCCATGACAGTGCCTGCAAAAGCCCAACTGGTGATATTAGCATTAACCCTAACCTCTCGCTGTCGGTCATAGCGGTTATGCTGTCCGATAGAACTGGTTTTCTCCATGCTTGCGACTCTTCCAAGCGGAAAGAGAGGCTTGCTGCCATCTTGTAATTTCTTATCACCTTTGATGAGTACCCGTCCAATATCGTCCATAGAAGAGCGGAATTTTTCTTCAAGGCGAACACGAACATCATATTCTTCGCTGCCTTCCTTGAACGTAGAGACAACTTCACCCTCAACTAGAGTACGCACAGTAGCTGGAATCTGGTACAGGTTAAGTCCGAGATCATCAGCTAGACGACGGTCAACATTGACTTGAATCTCTGGTTTGCCTTCTTCCATTGTGTTGTCAACATCGACTGTCCCCGGTATATCATTCACAATTTTCTGAACTTTGTGAGCTAATTTTTTGAGTTCCTGCAAATCATTACCCCGAATTGATAGCTCAACGGGCTTCTTGCCTCCACCTTCACCTTTCTGATCACCTACAGAAATACGCGCACCTGCAATATCAACCAGCAGTATGCGCACCGAATCGACTAATTGTCGAGCAGAAAGCTCGCGCTCACTGCGGTCGATAAGTTTTACCAACATTGTACCGTCAGAAACAGGTTCATTACCTTCACCGATAGTGATAAACGTGTTTGCTACTTCTTTGAGATTTCGAACTTGATTCTCAGCTTCCTTAAAGCGCTTTGTGGTCTCCTCAAGATTCGTACCCGGCGGAGTAACCATAGTGACAATAAGCTTATTTTGATCTGATTTAGCCATGAATTCAGATCCGACAAACTGAACCATAAAACCAGCCAAAACTATCGAGCCAACAGCTATCAGTATAACTAACCACCGCTTTCGCAAAGAGGCAGCCAGGAGGCGTTCATATTTTGGTTTAAGATTGTCAAATGCCCTGCTCCAGAAAGAAAGAATATTACGTACAGCATACCACAAACGCAGCAATAATCCAGTTTCGGACGTCTTCTTCGATACTGATTTCATCTTATACAACCACCGTGAGGACAACATTGGAGTAAGTGAGAATGCCACAAAAAGTGAGATCAAAACAGCAAAGGCGACCGTTATGCCAAATTCAAAGAAGAACTGCCCGACCATCCCTTTCATATATGCCACAGGTAAAAACACAACCACAACCGAAAATGTCGTTGCTGTAACTGCCAGTCCAATCTCTTTGGTACCTTCAATAGCCGCTTTCATCGGCGGTTTTCCCATATCAATATGTCGGTAGATGTTCTCCATAACAACGATAGCATCATCAACAAGAATCCCCACCGACAATGATAACCCCATAAGGGTCATCATGTTAATCATAAAGCCAAATGAATTCATAATTGTGAAGGTAGCAATGAGCGAAATCGGGATAGAAAGGCCAGCGATAATAGTTGGACGATAATCAAGGAGAAACAAAAATATCACCAAAATGGCAAGAATTGTTCCAATCTGTATATTAAAGAGGACTTCGTGAATGGAATCCTCGATGAATGTAGAATAGTCCTGTACAACCTCAATAGAGATATCGCTCGGAAGTTCTTCGCCAAGAGATCCTATTACAGATTTTACCTTATGAGCCATATCAACCGTGTTGGCACCCGACTGCTTGGTAACTGAGAGTGACACTGCCGTATTCATATCGTAGCTTGAGTACGATCTCTGTTCGGCGACACTGTCTGACACGGCAGCTACATCTTTGAGGTAAACCGGTATCCCTTTCTTGTTCTTAACGATGATATTATCAAAGTCGCTTACGCGTTTCAGACGACCAGCCATTCGTAATGTGTATTCACGTGATGATTCATCCACTCTTCCGCCTGGAATATTGATATTAGCAGCCGAAATTGCCGACGTAATATCGCGAGTACTTACCTTGAACGATTCCATCTCTTCAGGGTTCAACGCTATTAGTATCTCTCGATCCTGTCCTCCTATCAGTTCGATGTTTCCAACACCCTTGATTGTCTCCAAGCGTTTCTTGATTGTATTCTTGGCTATCTCAGTTATTTCTTGTACCGATCGTTCTCCAGAAATCGCCATTGATATAATCGGCTGAGCATCAGGATCAAAGTTCTGAACAAGAGGCTCTTCGATATCATCCGGCAAACTTGCTCGAATGCCAGCCACTTTCTCACGGACTTCCTGAGTACACTCAAATCCATCCCTGTACAACTCGAACTTAACGATTATCAACGAGAAACCTTCCTGAGAACGAGAAGTAATATGCTGAATTCCGGAAATCTCATTGATAGCATCCTCAACTTTTTTGGACACTTCTGTTTCAACAGTTTCAGATGCCGCCCCCGGGTAGATTGTCTTTACAATTGTAATAGGAAAATCGACATCAGGGAGAAGATTGACCTCCAGTTCATAGTAGGAAAACAGACCAAGCACCAACAAGGCGCCAACCATCATAGTGGCGAAAACCGGGCGTTTTACTGATATATCAGAAAGTTTCATTATTCACCTCGACAGTACCAGTAATATTTACATTATCACCATCCTCAAGATAGTTCTGCCCAAGCACCACAAGAGTATCCCCAGATTTTATCCCTGACAATATAACAACCTGACCATCAACTTCAGGTCCCAACTCAACTACTCGTTGTCGGGCTGTCATACCATTAACAATATAGACAACATTTTTTCCCGATAGACTCAGTAAAGCTTTACGAGGAACCATAAGAACATTTTCCAAACGGTTAACGACCAAACTCACACGGGCAAACATCCCTGGGGTAAAAAGCCCTCGAGAGTTATCTATTATCGCCTCAACCTGATATGCGCGAGTCGAAGGATCAGCTGATCGGGCTACGGATATAACAGTGCCAACAGCGCTCAGATCAAGTGCATCTACGGTAATGTTTACACTATCATTCAGTGAAATTAAATTGAGATCGGAAGCGTTAATACTGAATTTAGCTCGGAGTTTTTCTATACTTGCTACTGTAGCTATAGTCTGACCAGCACTTAGATAATCACCCTTTGACACATTAATCGAAGTAACTGTACCGCTAATTGGTGTAGGGATGTTTACAAGTTTACTAGCTGCTTCAAATGCTGCTTTATGAACTTCGTATTCTGTGCGAGCAGCATCGGCAGCCGATTCACTAACAGCGCCTTCTTCATAAAGATAAGCCATTTTATTATGCTGTTTTTCAGCATTTTTATAAACCGACAATGCTTGCTGGTAGTTTGAACTCGGACCGGACTTGTCTAATGATACAATGACCTGATTTGCTTCTATTCTTTCACCTTCATGAACATGGACTTTCTCTACTGCCTCTGCAATTTTGCAGTAAATAACTGCCTGTCTTTCACCTTCCAGTGAACTTGTATAGGTTTTTTTAATTTCATTGTCTGATGGTTGAATGATTTGAACCATCACTGCCACATCTCTCTCTGTGTTAGCTTGTTTTTCCGTACTGTCTTCACCACAAGAGAGACACACTGATGCGAGTATTGCGGCTGTTACCAAAGCTCCAAATATATGCCTTATCATAATTATTCTATCCCATATTACTTGTTATAGTGTACTTGCTTTCTTGAGTTGTGATTTCGCCTGTCTGAACATAAACAGTGCTTCTGCCTGAGCATTACGTGCCTCAGTCAAAGCCGCCTGAGCTGATAGTACCTCCAGTAAAATACCAACGCCAGACTCATAGCGTAAATTGGCAATCCTGAGACCAGTCTCAGCTTCCGCTATATTAGTTACTTGAATATCCAATGTTTTCTTAGCTTGTAAAAGGTGATCATACGCCTCTTCAACCTCAAGTCTGATATCATCCTGAAGCTGATCTCTGGCAAGCAGTGTTTGTCTATAATCTGCTTTGCTTATGCTGACCTTTCCCCCTCGCGCTCCACCTTGGAAAATCGGTATTGTTAAAGACAAACCAGCCGTCCATGATGTACTTGTATTATCACTTAGACTGAAATTATCAGATACTGATTCCAAGTCATACGACAAAAAAGCGCTTGCCGACGGATAATAGTCACCTTTAGCTATCCGAATCGCCCTCTTTCTCATATCAACCATTTTGCTTGCTTGTTGTACTTCAGAACGACCTTCCAAGGCTGCCCTCATATGTTCCTCCAGCGATGGTAGAGCTTGCAGAGAGGTGTCTCCCATATCTTCTATTAGTAATACATCGGCATTCAACTTAATACCAAGAAATGATTTAAGCCGTTTTTTGGACATACGCACCTCTGACTCAACAGCCAGAATTTGAGGAAGCAGGTTGTTCTTCTTTACTCTCGCCCGCAAAACTTCAAACTCAGACATAAGACCTTGAGAAAACCGTTTTTCAATTACATCGAGATTGCAATTGCTCGCATCCAGCGCTTTTTCCAAAACCTCCAGATGAGATTGTTCCAAAATTGCTGAGTAGAACAATATCTCAGCATTGTAAACCAACTCAGATTGTGACTGATCAGCCAAAGCTTGAGCATATTTCTTATAATCCTTGGCAATTGAATACGCAGTAAACACTTTTCCACCTTGAAATATAGATTGCCTAAGTGACAATCCAGTACTGAAGCTGTTCTTGTACCCAAATTGCATTTCTCTGGTTTCCCCATTAGCCTCATAGTACATTTTCGGAATCTTAAAGCTACGAAGATAACCTCCTGTAAGTTCAATAGTCGGAAATGCTCCAGCTCGAGCTTTAGTTACATCACCCTCAGCCTTGATTACCTCTTCCAAAGCAGCCAAATACGAACGGTTGAAGGTAAGCGCCTGTTGTCTTACTTTATTCACTGTCAGTTTAACCTGATCCGCAGATACTTGTAATGGTAATGCAGCTATAAATACCAGCACAAAGGACAAGACAGTAACTCTTGTAATTTTCATCCTGCTACGGAGACCATTTATTACTATTTTAGTTTGCATGGATTGGCCTACACTCATTTTCCTCTCTGTTTTTTTACTTTCCCCTGCTTATCCTCATCAAAAAGAGAGGAAAACAGGCTGGCTTGCTTATCGAATTCTATATGTTTTGGGTACATAAAGCTCGCCCAACAAAGTCCATCAAAAAAATTCACTATCATAATAGTTAACTGGTGCAGTTCCTTTTTGGACTTGGCAAGACTAGGATCAAGACAACGACAGCAAAGTTCGATAAACTCAGTGTATCCTTTGTCAATTGCCTGCCTGAACTTCGGTATTTGAATAACCTCTGCTAACAATGACACATTGTGCTTTACACGATGCCTCGGTATACTTTCATCTACTTTTTTCAGATGACTAATGAGATCCCCAGGACTCAGACTTCCCACAGGGATTTCCCGCACACCATCTTTATAGACGTTTAGAATCAAACGTACGAGTTCCAACACTATTGCTTCTTTATTCTTAAAATGATGATACACTGCTCCCTTGGTCAGACCTGCTCCACGACCAATCTCGTCCAGTGTAGTAGCCCTGTATCCCTTTTTATCAAAAAGCTCGTGTGAAACTTTAAGCAACTGCTCGCAACGAGTTTCCGCAGGTAACTTTGGACTCTGTTTAATTCGCTTTATTTTCTTAACCTTCATAATATCCTATACATACCTACCAGTCGGTATCTCTATATATATGTATATCGGAAAATGTCAAGAAAAGTTTCATAAATAAATAAATTAATTATGGCTTGCTGAATAATTAGTTATTATGTACCACAATCTCAAATTCGCGTAGCGGGCGGCCTCGTGTCGCCCGTTTCTATACACACAGCGGAGACAAGCCCCGCTGCTACGCGAGCTGACGTGCCTGTCGGCGCACAGGAAGTGCGCCGTGGCGTGTAGAATGTTTATCAAGTGCAAACCTTTTAAGCTATTTATAACAAAACCCTTTCACTTGAAACAATACAAAACATGCTTATCTATTTATGAACAAAGAACTTATATTTTATTCAGCAACCTATACATACCTACCAGTCGGTATCTCTATATATATGTATATCGGAAAATGTCAAGAAAAGTTTAATAAATAAATTAATTAAAGCCACTTTTTTTTACGGAAGAAAACTATCAACCCAAGAACTACAATCAACATTATCCCCAAAGCAGAAAAGTAGCCATATTTCCAATCAAGTTCGGGCATAAATTCGAAGTTCATTCCCCACAGTCCCACAAGAAAAGTCGGAGGAATAAACAGTACCGTAAAGATAGTTAGCACTTTGATGATAGCATTAGTTTTAGTAGAAATTGAGGAATAATAAACTTCAAGAGATGAATTAAGAATTTCTCTGTGGAAATTAGTTATATCATCTATTTGAACCAAATGATCATGTATGTCTGAGAAATATACTGACACTCTACTTGATAATTGCCGAAACTGTTCGCGCGATAAACGAGAAAGCATCTCTTTCTGAGGCATCACTATCCGCTTAAGATGAACTATATCTCTGCGGAGAGTAAAGATTGTCTTGAGAGTGTCTTCATCAGCCTCTCCCTCAAGAACATCGTCCTCAATCTTATCGATATCATATTCAAGGATATCGAGTGTTGAGTTGTAGTTATCTACTACAGTATCAATAACGGAATGAAAGAGAAAATCGATTCCTCTCCCCATCAATCGTTCATCTCGTTCAGCGCGATGATAAAGATAGTCGAATATCCGGTGATCATCATAGTGTACTGTAACAAGAGTGTTTTCAGTGAGAAACAAATCGATTTCTCCAATTTTCAACCCCTCTTCCCTGCCAATGTAATCAACAATCTGAAACACCAAAAAAAGGTACTTGTCATAATCATCAATTTTTGTACGTGGCTTTTCGGAAATCACATCTTCAATTGCCAATGGATGAAAATGAAAATCGTGTGTAAGTATAAATGATTCCTCATCAGTTGGCTTGAACATATCCACCCACAACATACTGCCATCGGTTTTTACTATCTCATCGAAATCCTGAATACCATCCATTATTTTGACATTCTTCCCTGGGAGACAAAGAAATGATTTAATCATGCTAACTTCTCCTGATCAACCAACACACTTTCTTCGGACAGATGATCCAGCAATTTTTCGTCCTCGTGTTCTTTCTCGATTTCCCGAATTGACACCTTGTCACTACGTAGAAATGCCGCTCCGAAAATCCACATTGGAATAATATCCAGAAGATGCATAGCTAAGGCAAACATTACAGCATCTGATCGGTTTACCGAAAAAGCGGCTAAAGAGGTACTAACTGCGATTTCAAAAGTACCGACATTCCCGGGAGTAATTGGAATAATCAAAGCCAGTGTATTTACAATCATTACGGTTGCTGCTGCTGCTAAAGGTAATTCAAAACCAAATGCCTTAAATAGAAAAAATACAACCAACATGTGCGCTGACCAGAAAACCAATGATATAGACAACGATCCCGCCAGATGCTGACTGGAACGAAGGAGTTTAATACCCTTACTGAAACTTCGAATGAACTTCCTCATCCCAATGTAGAGACCGGGTCTGCGAGCTCGTAAATGCTGATAACTAAAGGCTTCTAACGATTGATGATAGTGCAGGAAAACATATAAACCAGCTAACAACACCAATGCTACAATTGCAACAATCCATCCTAAAGATCGATACTCATCGGGAAAAACAAATGCCAGCGAAATCAACAGTAGAAACAATACCAAAGTAATAGAGTCAAACAGGATTTCGAGAACAAATGTGGAAAAAACGAAGGTTTTGCTCAACCCCTCTTTTTTTGCAAACAGGAACATCCTCCCCAACTGGCCAGTTAGAGCCGGCATAAGTATATTCAATACCTGTCCAGCCGAGTAAAGTGTTACACTTCGATATACCGATATTTTTTTCTGGGGAGCAATAATGAGTTTCCATCGCAGAGCTTTAAAAGCAATGAAAAGAGCTGATGTAAGCAAGGCAAGAATGACATAAATAATGTCAACGCGATAATATAGGGATTTCAATTCGCTGAGTGTAATTTCCTTTATACAAAAGACAAGTAGTGCAATCGCAACAATAGTTCCCCAAAACTGTTTCTTTTTCCAAATCATCGTCTCACACTTTTTTCCACGTTGCGAACTTCAGAACTTCTCATACAAAGGTATAACTTGAAATATAGGTGTCAATTAAATAAAGAAAAACAACCTTGGTTGTTAAGACTATATCTCAGAGAGGTAAGACTTTTTAATCCAGCCGCGCCGTTTATTCTCAAACAGCACGTTGAAATATTCACTCGTTTCAGACAAAATTTCTACAACCAATCCAGGAGCACCCTCGAATTCAAGCTCAGCACTTTCATTCGGACCCGAGAGAATCCTGCTATCGCTGGAAACTACCACCCCCCAACGAGTTAAGTAGTCATTTCTATACTTATAGGTAGTCAATCCGGACACACCCAGTAATACAATGAGAACAACTATAGTTGTCACTCGCAATACCGAATTATTGTACCCTAATCCAAAACGACCAATCAACAGCAAGCAAAGTGAAACAAACACAATTGACGCTATCCACGCCAGAGTGTCAAGACGGTAAGATTTCAACAGGGATTCTATAAATCTATTGATTGGATTGAGTTGCACTCCCTCCATTTGAATCCTGGAAAATTCTCGTACAAACTCAAGATTATGAACCAAATCTTCATCAGCCGGCGCCAGTCGTTGCGCTCGACGAAAATAGAGCACCGCTCGCCCCAGATCACCAGATTCAAAGTAAGCATTACCAAGATTGTAATATAATGATGCCGATTCAACATCCTTATCAAGGATTGTGAGATATTCTGCAATAGCCGTTTTGTAGTCTTTATCCTCATAGGCTTTGTTTCCCAACGCAAACAAACTGTCCATATCAGAAGCAGCAGAAACAACAACAGACGTTAATAACACTGTTATCACAATAATTATCAGAGAATTACGCAAAATGCACACTCGCAAGTCGTATCATTATCTGTTCAGCTTTCAAAAGCAACTCATCTATTTCCTCCTGCGTTATGGAAGTCGGGGCAAACTTCCCAAAATCACACCTTTGTAGAACTGATACAATATCTCCGATTAATTCTTCATCTGCGGAGTGTTTTGCCAATAAATCTCCAAGATAATCAGTGGTTAAACCGTGCGGTGATATATTAAGTTTGTCAGCAATGTATGATATCAATGCAAGATGCACCTCGGAAAAGAAATCGCCAGCTTTGTCTGGAGATGATAACGATCTGGCTCGGACTAAACGCTTCTTTGCCGCTTTGCTTGCATACCGAGACCGTGCATAACTAATGTCGGATGCCAGCTTCTCTCGTCGTCGCCGAACCAAAATCATCCCAGCCAGCATCAACACCGACAATCCATTCACAATTAAATACGCAGGTGTCGTGAAAACCAATTCCCCTGTGTGTGATGTCTCTCCTAAGTCGTCCTTGATATATCGTATATCCTTCGCTTCACTGCCGATGAACAAATTAGAATTTGCGTAGGGGATATCGGACGAAGTTACATAGCCTTCAGGTTTGGTTACTCGAATTTTAATTGGCTTGGTTGAAATTTCCCTATAACTATCCTCTGACGGCACAAAATAGTTATAGGAGATAGATGGTATCACCAGTGTTCCGGGGTGCTTTGGAATGAAAAGTTCTTCGTAAACCTTAGTACCGCTTATTCGGTCATTAACCTTGGAAATGTTCTCACTACTGGAAGCACGATCTATGCGGAAATCATCCAATTCGGGGATGACAGGCTCCGCAGCAGCCTTGATATTACCGGTTCCGGTAATGCGTAATGTCAGAGTTACCGGTTGGTTGACCTCTACCTGACGTTTGTCGACTGAAGCGCTGATTTTGAAATCACCTATACTACCTGTAAAATCATCCGGACGACCTTTATCCGGAAGAGAACGAACATTAAGCCTGATTGGCTTACTCCTTACAGCCACTTTTTTGCCAGTATTGAAGAAATTATCAAACATACCGAAGGGGTCGCGTTTCTGAGCATTTCGGGTGGGGACTTTAATATGAATAGTGGCTCGCCCAATAGTCAGTGGTCCTGTCTGAGTTGGGAACACAGCGTATTTTCGCTCTATTACTTTATATGTGCGATTATTAATTCTCTGCTTGTAAGGTGCCTTATTCCCAAGAAGTTCATTCCAGAAACCAGTAGTAGTAGGTTCAGACAGTTCAGCATTCCCATAGTACCGAATAGCGGTATAAAATTTCAGTGTAAGAGTAACCTGCTCATTAACGTAAGGGTTCTTATTATCAACAACAGCTTCCAAAAAGTAGTCTTTACCGTGATCGCCATGCTCTGAAACCTGATCCTGAAGTTGTGGTGAAACAGATGTGCCAGTATTCAACACTGTAAGTTTAACCGGGTTACCCTTGAAGCGGCTATTATTGTGTACAATTGCAATGTTGTCTATCAAGAATGTTCCTTTTTTATGAGGCATAAGCATATATCGATAAGTAACCGACGAACTCACCTTACCGTTTACAATACTGATATTGCTTGATCTACCCTGAGAATATACTTCAAACGCCGCAAACGTGGGAATCTTTGGATTCGGCAGATTCTGAGTCGAGCCTTCCACCAAAATCTGGAGCATTGCTTGTTCATCGAAACCTATCGTATCCCGATCAAGCGAAACAATAAGTTTAACATCATCAGCACTTTTAGCCTCTGCCATCCCATTAATACTGACAGTCAATAATGCCAAAAACAAAAAAACTTTAACTATGTAGTTACTAATTGCCATTTTCTACCAGTCTTTTCCGCTATATGTCCCACCCTCTGTTTGTCGTTTTATCTTTTTCTGAATATCCTGTTCATCATCGCGTAATGCGTTGAGGATTCGTTTGGCGTCCTCCTTCGAAATCTCATCTTTCTTTTGCTGCTGTTTTTGCTGTTGCTGTTGTTGCTTATCCTTATTTTTTTGCTCTTGCTGATTCTGCTGATTCTGTTGCTGATCTTGTTGTTTCTTTTGTTGGTCCTGCTGTTGTTGGTCCTGTTTCTTTTTCTGTTTATCTTTTTTGTTTTGTTTCTGTTGTTGCTTTTGCTGTTGCTTCTTCTGTTTTGGCTTCGTATTTTCTTTGAGCATCTTACGCGCTAGCTCAAGATTGTATTTAGCATCTTTATCGCCAGAATTGATTTCAAGCGATTTTTCATAACTCTTAATAGATTTTTGGTAGTCACCCATTCGAAAATACGTGTTTCCAAGGTTGTAGTGTGCCAATGCCTCCATCCCAATATCAGTAGTACTTAGAGCTTTAGTAAAACTCTCTTCAGCTTGTTCGTAGTCACCTTGCATAAATGACGCTCCACCGATGTTATAGAACAACTCCGGAGATTCTGGGATTTCAGTTTCAGCAATATGGTATTTCTCCATAGCCGATTTGTATTTACAATTATCGAATGCCTTGTTTCCTTGCTGGACTAAATCGACATAATCCTCTGCTTGTCCAAAACTTACCATAATGAAAAGAAATAATGTCGTTACAACAACCCACGATATTTTCATCAGACACTCCCCTTTCGTGGTTTCTTTCTTTCCGGCATAAAAAACTCACCAACAACAAGCAACATCGCCAAAAGTAATGGCCATTGGAAACGGTCATCATATCGTGTAACCAGACTGCCTTCCAATTCTTTCTTCTCTAAACCAGCAATCTCATCAAAAATTCTATCCAGCTCTATCTCACTGGGAGAAGAATGGTAGTATTTGCCGCCGGTTGCTAAAGCGATTTTTTGCAGTGTAGTCTCATCCAGCCGAGTCATTATAACTTCGCCGTTACCATCTTTCTTAAAACCTACCTGCTTACCATTACGATCTATAATAGGTATAGGTTCCCCATTTGGATTGCCAATCCCGACAGTGTATATTTTAACACCTTCCTTGCGAGCATCTTCAGCAACCTGTATAGCACCCTTTTTATGATCCTCACCGTCGGTTAGCAATATCAAAACTTTGTGTTTCTTTTCCTGTTTGTTAAAAGCACGAGTTGCCATCTCAATTGCTGACGAAATAGAAGTTCCCTGAACGCTAACTGAAGTCTGGTCGACTGCCTTCAGAAGGAAATTGGCTGAAGCATAATCAAGAGTCAGCGGACACTGAATAAAAGCCTTACCAGCAAAAACCACCAGCCCGATTCTATCGCCTTTCAAACGATCGATAATTGTCTGAATTTCCTGTTTGGCTTTGCCCAAACGGTTAGGCTTCATATCACGAGCCATCATCGAGTTGGATACATCCAGCGCTACCATCAGGTCAATACCTTCACGTTTTAGCATTTCAAGATGAGTACCAAACTGTAAACGCGCAAGAGCAAGAACCACAAATACCAAAGCCAATAACAACAATACGGCTTTGCTGCCCTGACGAGCAAAGGATATGTAAGGAGCGTTTTTCATTATCAACGGTAGATCGCCAAATCGCCGTAAAAGACTTTTCTTCCGCTTAAGTGCCCAGAAAACAAAACCAGCCAGTACCAGTACACCCAGCAACAGAAGAAAATTTGTCGGTTCAGCAAAACGCATAGTTATCCTGTATTCCTCATGGTAACTTACGGAAGTAAGTATTAGCTAAGAGCATTTCCAACACAAGTAATATCAATCCGGAATACACAAAGTAATGAAAAAGCTCTTTGTATTGAATATGAGCCGCAACTTCAATTTCCGTTTTCTCCATCTTATCTATTTGTTCATAGATACTTTCGAGTTCATCTCCTGAACGTGCTCGAAAGTATTTACCATCAGTACGCTTGGCAATTTTTTTGAGCGTTTCCTCATCAATTTTTGTGGGCTGGTATACATATCGCTTACCAAATATCGGATCCTGATATGGATACAAAGCCTGACCAGATTTCCCAGCACCGATAGTATACACTTTAATGTCAAAAGCTGCCGCAAGGTTAGCCGCAGTTATTGGATCAATTTCTCCTGCGTTGTTGTCACCGTCAGTTAGCAGAATAATAACTTTGCTCTTGCTTTTAGAGTCACGCAGGCGATTGACAGAATTGGCCAACGCCATGCCAATAGCTGTACCGTCTTCAATCTGGCCGAAATTGACCTGATTAACAAAATTAAGCAATACACCATAGTCAGTCGTAAGCGGACATTGAGTATATGAATATCGAGCAAATACAACCAATCCGATACGGTCGTTAATGCGTTTCTCGATGAACTTCTTTATCTCTTCTTTGGCAACAAACAGCCGGTTGTTTGGCTTAAAATCCTCGGCTTGCATCGATGAAGAGACATCGAGCGTCATCATAATGTCAATCCCTTCCGAAGTAACTTCCCGATATTCAGTCCCTGCCCGCGGTCTGGCAAAAGCTACTATAAATACTGCCACTGCCAATACACGCAATACTAACAAAACAAAACGAAATCTTTGGCGGCTGCTCCGAGCTGCGCGTTTGACAATGCGAATATCCGAGTACTTGACAGATGCCGATCTGAATCTCTTGCGTTTGAAATGATACAGGAGCATAGCTAAAATTATCAGTGCGCCAACAGCAAAGATAATCGCTGCTGGAATGTCAATGTCAATCAAATTTAGGAAGTTTACAGACAGACCACCGAAATCTATATTCACGATGTACCTCCCGAAGGAGGAAGAATCTCTTCTTTTTTTGAATGAGTATTATCTTCATTAGCCTTAACTATCTGACGTTGCATTTGATCGGAGCGAACTTTTTCCACCAATGCGTGAATCCTCTCGAAGTCCGAAGTAACTCTTTCTCTTTCAGGCTCCAGCTTGGCAAACTTCACCAAATCTGCAAATCGAAGAAACTCAAGTGAATTGTCATAGATTCCCAGAGGGAGCATAACATCTTCAAATTGAGCCATAAACTCATCAGTAGTCATATCAAGTACATTGCGTTGATACACACGGCCAAGATACCAACGGGTTATCTCGGACAATTCAATGTAATAGAGCTTGAAACTGTCGGTATCAATGAGGTTCTTTTCCTGAAGAACAGCTAACCGCTCAAAGGCAATTTCCCATGGAGGACGGAGGTCTTCAGGTTCGCCCTCTCCTTTCCTTTTCTTCCTTCGCCGCCAGATAAACAAACCAGCAGCAAGCAGTACCAGCACTGCCAGCCCACCCCAGAGATAGTACTTAGTCAAATCTCGTAAAAATTCATGCTGTGCCTTCAAAGGCTTGATATCCAGAGAATCATCAGTATCCAGAAGGAGCGATTTCACTTTGATGGGCACAGCTTCAGAAACTATCACTTTACGGGTACTGTCTGGTAAATCAAAAGCGACAGGAATTGGCGGAATAATGTAATCTCCGACAGTAAAAGTACTGAGGATAAATACATTATCACTTTGCATTCGTCCATCCTTCAGGACTTTGACTATATCTTGCTTGTAATCTTTGACATCAAACGCCCCAAGGTTAGCCCCCAACGGAGGAGGAATCAGCTCGTATGTAGAATCATAAATGATAGTCAATCTATAGGTAATCAGATCACCTATGTGCATATCCGCCTTGTCCACAGAAGTTCTTATCTCTACATTTGGTAACGAAGAGACAGTATCTGCCTCGCTCTGACCAAACACGGAAGTTGTTGGCAAAAGTAGTACCAAAAGACAAATGAATATAAAATAGCGTGATTGATTCATTATTTATTTCACGTTTTGATCCAGAAACTCAACTTTCTCATGCTGTGCAAGTTTACTGATATATTCAGTATAAGCTGATTGTGCCTTCTTGGACTGGTAATCCAGAAAAACCTGTGCCTTTACAGAATCATAGGGAGTATCCTTATATCGCTTTCCTTTGTTCGCCAGATAGAAGTTGCGCACATCGGAAGTATCTATCTGCACCTGTGGCATAACCTTGTCAACGATATAGCGATCGACCAGCAATTGCTTATAAAACATGTGCTGGCGTCGCTTAACTTCAGAATTATCCCCGTAGTTTTCCCTAACTGCAGCATGATAGAGCAACTCTGTGCCTACGTATTGATGCATAAAATTGATTTTAGCTTTTTGGCTAAGATATTGTTTCTGAACATCCGCTGGCAAAGCCCTAATTTGATCTTCAATCTCTGACATATACACAGGCGTTCCGCCAATGCGAGCAACAACTGCGTCTTTATCATCACGTGGTCCGGTATCAAGATTGACAACATTATCGAGCTGCTGTTTTGCATCTACGATATTACCCATTTTCTCCAACGAGGCTACGAGTTTGCGCGATGCTTCCTCAGCAAATGAAGCATCAGAATCAAGAGCTTTCGCACGCACATAGTGTGCTGCTGCCTGTTCATAGTTAGATAAATGTTCATAGTAAATACGGGCGATGAGGTAATTGATATTCGCTCGGGTCTGTTTATCAACGCCTTCGAGGTCAAGAATCCCTGTATATTCTTCAACAGCCGCAGTATAAAGACGGTTGTCACTAAGTTCACCTGCCAGTTTCTTATGACGTTTAATGACAGCACTGTTATCAGCTTTCTCCATACAGGATAAAGCAACGATAGAAACTAACAGACCAACACCAAATAATAGAAAAATGTGTCTATGCTTATGCATTTTCATAGCTATTTTGATTAGATTTTCCTTTCACGCATTCTGAAGAAATTTATTAACGGAATAATATAGGATTTATCAGTCCGAATATTAATGAAATCAAGTTTGATTAGCCGAAACTCATGTTTTAGATTTTCGACATCTTCTTCTGACCGTGCGGCAAATTCTCTTCGGAACTCTTTGGACGATGTGTCAATAGTATAAAACTCTCCGGTTTCGGCGTCTTCGAATTCAATTAACCCGACATCCTCAAACGCCATCTCACGAGGATCGCTTATTTTAATAGCAATAACGTCGTGCTTTCTGTTTGCAATCTGAAGTGGCGTATTATAGCCCTCTGAGAGGAAATCGGAGATAAGAAATACCACTGACTTACGTTTGACGACTTTGTTAAAATACTCCATAGCGCCGCCAATATCGGTTCCAACACCCTGTGGTTTGAAATAGAGTATTTCACGAATCAGACGCAACACATGAGCTCGCCCTTTCTTAAGAGGAACAAATTTCTCAATTTTGTCAGTAAAAATTATCATCCCGACTTTGTCATTATTTCTGATTGCAGAAAAGGCAAGCAACGCTCCTATCTCAGCGGCGGTTTCACTCTTGAACCTGTCACGTGTACCAAATTGACCTGATGATGAAGCATCGACCATCAAAACCACTGACAGCTCACGTTCTTCCTTAAACTTCTTGATATGAGGATAACCAGTACGTGCTGTAACATTCCAATCAATCAGACGAATATCATCCCCCGGCTCGTACTGGCGCACTTCTTCGAACTCTATCCCCTGCCCTTTGAAGGTAGAATGATATTCACCCGAGAAGACATCATTGACCAGCTTCTTGGTCCGAATCTCTATACGCCGTATTTTCTTGAGAACTTCCGCTGGGAGCATAAACTTGTTTACGGAACCTCAATAGTGTCAAAAACTTTTGTAACAATGGAATCGCTGTCAATCTCTTCGGCTTCAGCTTCATAAGTTACGAGGATACGGTGTCGCAACACATCGCGGCCTATCGTTTTGATATCTTCAGGAGTAACATATCCCCGCCCCTTAAGGAAAGCGTGAGCTTTGGAAGCCAGATTGAGATAAATTGTGGCTCGCGGCGAAGCGCCAAAAGCAATCAGGTTACTTAGATCACCCAGACCATATTTATCCGGTTCACGGGTTGCAAAAATGATATTAATAATATATTCCTTAATCTTTTCATCGACATAGACCGAGCGTACAACCTCACGAGCACGAACGATATCATTCGGCGAAATGACTTTCTCTACTTCAGGCAATCCTGTGCTGGTATTGCGGTCCATTATCTCACGCTCCTCTGACGGACTGGGATAACTAATCTTGAGCATAAGCATGAAGCGATCAATCTGTGCCTCAGGAAGCGGATACGTACCTTCCTGCTCAATAGGATTTTGAGTAGCCATCACAAGGAAAGGCTCCTCCAGTGGAAAAGTAGTATCTCCAATAGTAACCTGACGTTCCTGCATCGCTTCTAATAGAGCTGACTGTACCTTAGCTGGTGAACGATTAATCTCATCAGCAAGAATGATATTGGCGAAAATCGGTCCTTTTTTAACCGAGAACTCGGCAGTCCGTGGATTGTATATCATAGTGCCAATCAAATCTGCAGGCAACAAATCAGGAGTAAACTGAAGTCGCTGGAACTTGGTTTGGATTGCATCTGACAGGGTTTTCACCGAAAGTGTTTTCGCCAAACCTGGAACACCCTCAATAAGGATATGACCGTTGGCGAGAATACCAATCAGAAGACGATCAACTAAATATCTCTGTCCAACTATGACAGTGGCAATCTCATCTGTCAGTCGTTGGACAAATGACGACTCCTGTTCCACGCGGGCTTGAATTTCTTTAATGTCGGTATGCATTTATCCTCCGTATTCAAATACTTCACAATTTACTGAGTAATTCATTACTGAGTAATTCATTACTGAGTAACTCACGAACTTCGGTTTCCAACCGTATAGTGTCCCCCGGCTCAGATGTTACAGGGCGAAACTTATCTCTTCTTGCTTCTACTATCAACTGCACCAACTTGTCTGACTGCTGAGAAGGAATGTGCTTTCCCTCAAATGTAGCAGACAAAGCATCATCATCAATGCCATCCACATCTATTAAATACTGCGCTGACAGAAAATCTCTTAACAGATGGTATAACCCTGTCTGAAATTTCTTCATATCACTGCCAGCTTCCTGCTTCAATGTTGCAAGTTTATCTAGAGTTTCCTCGATTGGTGATTTCTGTGGTGGCTGAGCGGATTTCCTTCTTATTCGTATGATAATAACTACAACTATCACTACGACAATAACAGCAATCAGAGCAATAATAAGCCAAACTAAAATATTGGAATTCTTCTGTTTGACCGGAATTGGTTCATGAATCTGTACTGTCATAGCTTCTGTAACGAGTTCACCCTCAGCGCTGTCGGGCATAGTCACATAGTTAATTGTGATTGGATCAATTTTACCGAGTCCTGCTGAGCTAGGTACCAATGTATACTGATATGTCTTAGTGGTAACTTCGTCCACTCCGGAACCTGTTGACGCAATTGAGGAAATAAAACCACTTACCCGAAGACGATCAAAATATGTATCAAGTGGTTGTCTGAATCGATAAGCAGAGGGTGTTCCATTCCATTGTAACGTAACCTTAAAAACGGCACTGTCTTCAAAGGGAAGGGTAGCTTTATTAATAGACTGCGAGACAGATATGCCCCCGGCTAAACACGAACCTACCAGTACTACAAATACTGTTAAAAGAATAATCGCTGTTCTCACGGACCTTAACTATCTTCCCTTCTTCATTTAACTGCAACCATTCACAGGAAACAGCACAAAACCAACCTACAATTTATTTTATACCAATATTTATCACAACAGTTTCACAAAAAAGCCTTATGCAATAATCATCGTCACTATTACAAGAGCAATTCCTAACTTAAGACAAACTGAGCTTGCTTTCAACATTCCAATAGAGGGATTACTCCATACCAAAATCAACAGCACCAAAAGAGGAAGGTCAATAATGTAAACGGCAATTATTTTATATGCGACATCAAACCACTCAGCCAGAACCGTTACTATGGTAAAACTCACAAGAACCACAAAAAGTCCAATAGCAATCAATAAAGCAGATCTTGCTCCTACTACTTGCGGAAAAGTTGTGATACCAATCTTGCTATCACTATCGATATTCTCAACATCCTTGAGTATTTCCAACACAAGGAGCAGTAAAAATATAAAAACTGCCGGTATTAGCGGACCCGGAAGTTCCCAAATCCAGATCGGGTTCACCGCTAACCCTCCTGTAACAAATGTCAGTCCGCCCAACAAAGCCATTACGATATTTCCCACTAACGGAACACGCTTGAGTTTGAAATTGTATGCAACAATCAAAATTAAAGCCACCACAACAATCACAGCAACTTGCCAATTAACCGAAATAGCAGCCATTATTGCCCCCAAGTCGCAGACTATAGCTATGACAAGTGAAAATCCTGCTGAAAAAGTACCTTTTATCAATGCTCTACTCGTGTGATTTACATGTTCACCCTCGACATTAAGTATATTGCCGATACTGTTACCACAAACACATATCAGAAAAACTGCAAGTGATGCTATCATAGGACCGTAGTAAATTGGATCACTCCAGGTCATAAAGGCACCAATCCATACTCCAATAGCCATTAAAAAACAGTTGAAGGTACAAATGCGACTTAGTAATCCCAACGATGTTCTCATGTAGTAGAATAGACAACCATACAGAAAGATGGTCAACTTTTATATCTCTGAGGAAAGCTCAATTGAAAGACGAGCTTGATCAACCGATGTCTCAGGGTTCCATCCAAGTGACAGTTTCACACTCCGTGTTGAATTGTGAATCGCCAGACCAACACCATACCCCAAGCGAAAAAACTCATCGTCGTAAACACTCTCATTTGTATTTTCAATTCGGTTATTGAGATAAGCGCCATCTGCAAAGCCAAACAAATAACCCCCATCAAAACGAATCCGCTGTTCCGCTGTGAAGATTGCTGTGCGCACAACGGCGTATTGTTCATTACGGTATCCTCTAAGAGAGCCGGGACCACCAACGAGTATAAGTTCTGATACAGGTGGTAGGACTTCATCGGTCTCCAATCCGGTGTATTGTATAGCCAAATATCCCACCAGAGGACCAATTAGTTGTTGATATCCACTCATATAAACTGAAATCCGCGTCTCATTGAATGCACTATTGGAATTTGATAATAAGACAGAATCCGAGCGGTATTTTCTGTAAGAGTAGAGCAGAGACCAACTCAATTCCACACCACTGGATGGATTAAAAGCTTCATTGATTGTTTGCCACTGAATTTCATGCTCAATAGCATAGACTGAAAATGAGGGCCGCCGCAAAGTTGGAACTGGTTCTACACTCCGATACTCAAGAGATACAGCCGATGATATCCTTCGCCATTTATTAAGACGATACGAGCCTAAAAGTGAAAACTCATAGAATGAATCGCGGTAATCACGAGTGGCGACAACAAATTTAATACTCCCGGGGCCAAGCCAGAATAGAGGTTGAATATAACCAATGCGGAGTTCATTACAATCGTGTTTACGCCGCTGTGACAACAGCGATACCCGTCGACCATACCCAAATAGATTATTGAGCTTAAGGTCCAGATGCCAAACCAGACCGGTTGAGCTATCAGGGACGTATCCCCCTCCTGCAGTTACTGCAACCGGCCTTTCCTCTGTGAAATTGCACTCTAAATCTGAAGTTGTATATCCTTCTCGCAACAGAATCTGTATTGGCATATCCAAACGCAGGTAATCGATGTGTGAAGCTGCTTTTGCAATCAGATTAATACGTTTCATCGTCAACAAGCTGTCGGTTACATCAGGAAAGTATCGGGACACTGTAGCAGGATCACTGCGTTTGAGACCGCTGTATAGCAAACGTCCAATACGCACTTTCGGCCCCGTGGTAATCTCTGCCTTGATATTTATTTTGTCATCAGTGTTTGCAACTCTTTCCAGCCTTGCGGCTGCATAATGGTAACCGCTGTCCTGAAAAGGAACGAGAATACTATCAAATAATCGGTTCAACTCTGATTCAGAAAACAGCACATTTGGATTCAATGTATCGATTACATCACCAGTAAGAATCAGAGTGTCGATGATAGACTCATTACTACCAATGTGCTTCTCATCAGCATGCCCGACTCCCAAAAGAAAAGCGAGAAAGAAAATGACAAACGCTACTTGTTTCATATCAAAATCCTGCTACCACCTCTCCGTGGCCAATAATACGCGCCGTTTTTGTATCAGAATGCCGACCGGATATTGACAGGTTTACTCGCAACCTTGATTTACCTCCATACCTTACACCAACAGACCACACAACACCCTTAGTGCCCGATCGATTGTCAGTCAAAATAAACGATGGCCAGCCAGACACCCCTGACAAAATCTGGCGATAAAGCTCCAGCGATGTCCGCAGTTCGCCGTTGTCAATAATTCCCAGACGACAACCTGCCAGCAGCTTATAAAGTTCAGACCGCTCATCGTTTGCCGAATTCGCCTTCCGAAAAGCACTTCCAATTGATAGTTCATGCGAGCCAATAAGTTTACGGATAGTCAAATCGACCGAGTATCCATCAACATTCCCTGCGCCGCTGTAATAACTGTCGCGCTGTGTGGAGAACATCTCCACGGTTTCCTTAAGGTGAGTAGTACCCGCAATTTGTCGAAACGATAATGCTCCCTGTCTATCGCATCGGCTCTCAGGCGAATCTCCAATGCGACGAATCTCTTTATCCTCATTCAGAGACATAGTAATCGTATAGACATTGTGAATTGGGAACAGACGACAATCGAGATTGTGATGCCGACTGTAGTACAAATATGGCTGGCTCTCATCGGAAATAAATGGCACAACCCACAATGCGTATCGTTTCCCGCTTTCCATCAACTCTTCCTTAATACGCGAATCATATCGCACAAGGACTACCGACCAGTCTCTCGATATATGAAAAGTCTTTTCTCCACGTGATACATGAGCCTGAGAAGAGAGTATTTCCTCCACTTTAACATAATCGCCATTCGGGTCAGGCCGATACTCCCCTTCCTCATAAACATACCGCCCCTCCCCTTGTCCCACTTGCAGATAGCTTATTCCACGTGCCCGTCTCGCTTCTTCAGAATACAGATATGACGTTCTCACCTGAAATCGTCCGGGGTTATCATGATATTCAAGGTTCAATCGTCCTAAAAAGTTATTATCAACAAAATGAGAAACATTTACCCATTGATAAGTAAGTGTCGTAGTATAACTAAAGAAACCCAACCGACGATGCGATTTAACTGTCATTCGGGTACGACGCAATAAGTCTGTCCAGCTATTAGTTAGTGTATCCTCGACATACTGTTCAACATTTAGGTGTTCAGTAGTAGATCTGTCAAGAGAGACTCTCAGGCGATGATACCGCGTCCCTTGTGTTTCTCCAGTATAATTATGAGAACGAGAGTCATACTCGTAGTTTGTTGATAGACTCCATTCTGCGGGAGCATCCCACCTGATTCTACCATTGAACAGATCTGCCTCTCCCCTGCGCTCATCGGTCAGGCGGTTATCATTTACTCGTATTATATGCCACCCAAAATGTCCACTGATTGTATGATGAGACATTATTTCCAACCCCCCCCCTACCCGCCGGGAAGTAAGCTTTTTATGATAGTCCAAAAAGGCAAAACGAGGGACAAAACTCAAAAAAGAAACTGGCGAGATACGCCCTTCAAACAAATGGCTGCGCTCATCCGAAGAAGGAACGAAATCTTTCGGGAGAAAGAACTCTCTGTCATAATCAGCTTTATCAAGTCGTCTGCGTAACCGGTACCGAGTTTCTCTGATTCGGGTCTGATAGAATAGATATTGTTCATTTTTAGGAGAACCCCAAGTTTTCTTCACAGATGCCTTGTATAGCGCTCCACTGTTGTCATCGTCATCAATTGTTGAAATAAGATTCTTGTCAAACAAACTCTGACGCCATTCAGCTGTTACAGCCCCAATTAGATTGTTGTGAAATCCAAGCTTTGTTATGTAATGCTCGGTTCGCTGGGGTAAAGGTACAGTTCTAATAGGCATATAATCACCATTGCCGTGACCAGCGTAATAGTATACTCCATTTCCAGAGTATTTATAATCGCCATGGTTTACGCCTTCAAAACTGAAAGTAATCGTATAGTCACCGCTATCGCCTTCCACATACTGGAAAACCGAATCCGGAAGGCTGTCCTGAATGAGAATGTAATTCCCCGCACTGTCGGAGCACACACCGGACACACGGGCAGAACCAACACTATCTCCTATCGACTCAAGCAACTCTCTGTCAGAATCTGACAGCTCTCCCGCCAGAGGTTGAGATTTGTCGTCACCTTCACGCAACCACTCCATCTCAAGAGTAAAAATAGAATCTCCAATTGCGACCCCACCTCCTGTGGCAAAATACTCGCCGCGATAATCGGAGGCTTTTGGTTCATAGTCAATCTCAATACGACTGCGACTGTCAATTGGATGATTAACATTAAATGTAATATGACCAACAGGATAGTTAATAACATAGTCTTTGTGACTACCCCTTTCAAGAAGCTGACCGTCAAGCCACACTTGTTCCGAACCGGGGACAACAGATATCGCTGAAGGGTCAATCTGGTACGGCCCCTGCAACTGATCTATGCCGGATAGTTTGACTGTCTGAAAGTGTCCTTTTGGGCGAGCTGCTGTGAGATGGACACTTCGATGACAATCGTGATAGGATAGTATCGCACCCGTGAGATGCTTGTCTCGTTGTGAAGCACGATTAAACTCATCTTGCAACACTAAATCTCCAACGCGGCCTGAAAATCGTTGAGACAAAACCTCCAGATAAACTCTGTCAAGTTCTCTTAACTGGCTGTTAGCTGTTCCATAAACAGGATCGTAACCTCGATCTGATACAGCCCCTGTTACATTAACACCGGAAGTAAGATTCCCTGCTAACGACAAATCAAGACTCTGACTGAAGTTTGATCCTCCATTCGTTTGGGTAGTGAATCGAAACGACTTGGATCCTGATAATTTAATATCAGAACTTTGTGAGTTATAATTTCTTTTAACTCTATCTCTTTGCCTTAATTGGGATGACTTATTTGATGGCGTTATATGCGGCAATGATCGTCCATAGCTGGTATTTAGCCATGAAGGAAAAGGGAAATAGCGTATCAGTAATGTATCATTTACCCCTGTTACCATACTGGACAAATCAAATCGGCTGTATCGAATATTATAATCGTAATCAATTCCACGAACGAGGAGGTTGCCATTAAGATATAGTGAATCAGAATGAAAAAAAATACCTCCAGTCGCAATAGAGTAATAAGATGGGATACTGTCCCCGACGAATTCAACAGAGGTAGCGGCACCAACGGTGTCAGTTGTTACTATAATTAACAAAAAAGCAACTGAGAATAGAATCAGCGAGGCTTTTCCTGAAAACCTATCGCCCACAGCAACTTTCCTATTGTTCTGAGTTGACGATTCGACAGACCAGAAGCCTGTCGCCTCCAGTATCTGAAATTACAAGCCGACCATCGGGAAGAGCAGCAATATCTGATGGTTTTCTAAGAGAAGAACCAGCCCCGGGTAATTGAGGACCAATTACGAACATACATTGCCATCGATGCGTAAAGAAAAACAATCGACCAGTGGAACCATCCAAAACACATATCCCTTTTTTCGTGATAGTCAGCGCAATAGGATAATCAAACTTATCATAGGAAACATTGCGTTCATGATTGCCGTATTCATCGTAAATTACTATACGGCTGTTGCCAGCATCGCATACAAGAAACCTGCCCTGCGGGCTTACGGTAATCTTCTCAGGTGAGTTAAGCTGACCACCGGAATATCCAAAGTCACCAACAAATCTGTCAAACATTCCGAGATGGTTAAAGACAGCAATTCGATTCTGCTCTTGATCCGCAATCCATATCTCGCCGAACTCAGTAACTGCAACACCCGATGGAAATCCAAACTTAAGGGGATCATCACTATCATAAAATTCGACATTACCAGCAAA
Organism: Candidatus Zixiibacteriota bacterium; assembly: GCA_034659895.1. Taxonomy (GTDB): domain Bacteria; phylum Zixibacteria; class MSB-5A5; order GN15; family FEB-12; genus B120-G9. The sequence continues at coordinate 1,690 of JAYEIF010000244.1, read as the reverse complement.
TGTCAGATGACTATCATAACGCGCAAGCCGACGATTGTCTTCATCAGTAACCAGAAGGTTTAGCCCATTATCAACAACAGCGAAAGAAGGGCTATTTAGAAGACCTTGCGTTGTTCCATATCCCCCTATTTCTCTGATTGGTGTCAAATCTGCATTGAATTGGATTACACGGTTATTACCAGCATCGACACAATAAAGTGATCCACGAGTGTCAACAGCTAAGCCAAAGGGTTGGCTCAATCTAGCGCCGAGTACATCACCAATAATTTCATTTTCAACTACAACAGCAACAGGAATCGATGATTGTTGCAACTCTGCCGGTAATTGTTTGTTCACACTTCCGCATGATAAAAACTGTGTGACAAATACCGCAACTAATATCAAACATGAACGCACAATGAACATACAAAGTTCAAAACCCAGGATAGACAGTGATGCCAATTTGGCTGCGATCTGCCAATGGGTTAACATTTACCTTCAACGGCTTACCAGCAACTGAAAGGTAAAACCCGTCATCAGCTTGTTCTTCCCGACGAGCATCTCGAACAGCATCGACAACAGCAACGACCCTGTCAAAAAGCGCCACTAACATAACCCATTTAGACCTGCGATAAGCACCGCGGTAATCTTCGCGAAGTTCGCGGTAGGTAGCTTTATCTTCAAGCGATTGCCAACACCAGTGGTTACTTTTATTATCCGGAAGGTACTCAGAGCCGGGTTCAACAAGACGCCCAAGACTGTTATATTCATCAATATCATTATAGAGTTCGAGCAGGACATGGAAATCGTCATCTTTCCCTTGCAGATCCGCACCAGCTCTGGTTTCTCCAAATCGTATCATGTCATCCTTTTTCCATCCCCCGTAAACTCGCAGAGAAATAAAGGTAATCCAAGTCATGGCTTCCGCCGCAAAAAAGACCTTTCCCTTAGCTCGTTTATCATTGTAATACTGTCCCCATCCCGGCACCAGTAACGAATACAACCCCGCCTTAAATACTGAATGTCCCCGTATGTCAGCATTTGATAATGAAGAGTCAGAGTTTACATTTTCGGAGTTGGATACATTTGTGGCAACAGTCTGCAAACCTAAACCCGAACCGGTAATTGCCTGCGATAGCTGTGTTTGAATTGGTGTTTTCTTAAATTCAATTGCATTCCCAGTAGAAACTGTTACTACCAGTATCATTGCAAATAAAAACAAAGTATATTTCATCTAAATCACCTTAGAACTTATATGTGAATGTCACAAACGGCGTATCTTGTCTTAAAGAATACGACTTAAGTGATGCTTTCAATCTAATCCGGGACAATACTGTTCTTTCCTGATCATCTATGTGCTTATTGTGCATTCTTGTAGCAATAAAAGCCTCAAAAGCGCTTATCAATCGATTAGCCATCGACACAAAAATCATCCTACGAGCTCGTTTGTAACGAGCATCGGTGTCAACGCGCATATTTTCATATTTAGTTCTATTATCTGACGTTGGGACACTATTTATCAAATATGGTGGTGGATTTTCAGAGCTGTAATCATTTAGAGAGTTCCCATTGAGATTTGCGTCATCCCATCCCCATGCAAATTGGTCATACTTGCCTGTCATTTCGTAATACTGCTGTGTGCGAGTATCCGGTAAATGATGCGATATTTCTACTGCATCGACCAATTCATCATCTGTTTGTCCATAAGTCC
>JAYEIF010000243.1:0-7313 GCA_034659895.1 Candidatus Zixiibacteriota bacterium | reverse complement strand
TACTTCAATATAATGTTAAATACTTGACTGTATAACATCGTGTGTTATTATCTGATTGATTTGTAGTAGTATGATAAGCATCAAGGAGAACATCATTGGAATACCGCGAAGGTCTCATCAAGAATACGGAGTTTTTCACAACATCTGAGCTTGCCAAAAAACTTAAGATGAATGTACAGGTTATTACGCGCAAAGTGCAATCTGGTGAAATAACTGCCTATAAGATAGGGAAGGACTGGCGTATTCCGGAGCTGTCAGTATTTGAGTGGTTGGAACAAAACTCCAATAACAACGGACATCACGAGCATCGGAAAGATTCTATGAAATCATACAAGTCCGTACGTCGTGAGAAGCGAACAACACGCCGTTATCTACTGGAATATATTCTGGCACAGTTTGAACCAAATAAATCATACAGTGCGGAAGAGATAAAGCAAATCATAGCTCGCTATAATGAAGATTACAGCTCGATTCTGCGTGAGCTTGTATCAGAAAAAATGTTGGAACGAGTCAATGGCGGTTACAGTCGTTGTCTCAATTATCGATTATCCGGATAGATTAAACGTTGGTATTGTTCCCCAATGGCAGAAGTATGTTTTTCATAATATCTGATTTTTTCCTAAAAAAGGTTTGACACCTGCCAATGAATCACTATATTTCATCAAACTTTATGAGAAAGAATACGTTTAGCTGATAGTTATGAGAAAGTTGCGCTGTTAAGGAGATTGATTTTAAATGATTAATATCATGATAAATAATATCAGAATGCTTAATTGCCATTATGCGGCGGAAGAAGTACGTCTTGTAAGGTAGACATACATACAATGTAAGTTCTTTTCTCCGTCGTGACTTGATAATGTCCGACGGTTTTTTTTATGTCTGGTTTGGAATTATCACAATAAAATTGCGCATTCAAATCAGATAAATATTGAAAGAGATACAAATGACTTCAGAATTTTATGAAGATGAAAAGAATACTCGAGAAGAAAAAGAGATTTCATTAGGGCGCGCTTTTGGGCGGTTGATTCCATTTCTAAGAGAACATAGATGGCGACTGGCCACATGCCTTGGTTTGCTCATCGTAACCACCGTTTTTACGTTAAGTTGGCCGTGGTTACTCCAAAAAGCCATCGATGGCCCTCTCGGTACACATATGGAAGGAACAGATCTCGAAGCGGCATTCAAAACACTTCTTGGATTCGCTCTAATTATAGTGTTGTTACAAATAGCCACCATTGTGCTTAAGTACATACAGATGGTAAAGCTGGAAATCATCGGTCAGGACGTCATGCTCGAACTAAAACAGAAGTTATTCGATCATATTTTGTCGCTTGATGTCCAATTTTTTGACAAAAATCCAGTTGGACGGTTGATGGCTCGAGTAGAGTCAGATACTGAATCGCTCAGAATGCTGTTTACCAATTCCGTTGTACTGGTGGTAGGTGATGTTTTGTTGATGCTCGGTATCTACGGTATAATGCTGTATGTTCACTGGAAACTGGCATTGGCGTTAATGTTGATTTTCCCCGGTCAGGTTCTACTCGGATGGATATTTCACAGGCTGACGACGCATCGTTTTCTGGAAGTTCGCAAACGGATGGCTGAGGTGACAGCGACTCTGACCGAGTTTCTGCATGGGATGTCTATTGTGCAGATTTTTCATCGAGGTGACTGGGCGAGCGAAAGAGTATATCGTGCCAATGAACGCAAGTTCAGTGAAGATGCTTATGTCAATATAGCTGTTTGCATTTTCTTCAATATGCTGTTCTCATTCGAGTGGATGAAAATTGGTTTGGTACTGTTAGTGGGTACTTTATGGGATATTTCAGCTGGAACAGTTGTGATGTTCATTATCCTTATTTGGAAGGAGTTCGAACCAATTGCTCGTACCGCTGACCAGATTGGAACTTTTCAGAAAGGACTTGCTGGAGCGCGACGAATTTTTGCTCTGCTGACATTTGAACCCACGATTGTGGACCCAGTAGAGCCGATTGCATGGAAAGGCTTGAAGGAAGGTGTTCGATTTGAAAATGTTTGGTTTTCATATACTAACGATGACAACTGGGTGCTGCGCGATGTAAGCTTTGAGATTCCGGTCGGTAAACAAATAGCCCTTGCCGGTGTTACAGGCGGTGGGAAATCAACTGTTATATCACTTTTGTTGCGGTTGTATGATCCGCAAAAAGGCCGGATTACAGTTGACGGAATTGATATTCGAGATATTACCAAAGCTGATCTACGACGACGTTTTGGTCTGGTATTACAGGATATTATTCTATTCCCCGGCAACATAGAATCGAATATCGGCCTTGAAGCGGAAAGTATCACTCACGAGCAGATCGAAGCAGCTTGTAAAACAGTCGCCGCCGACTCTGTGATTAATAGACTTCCTGATGGGTACCAGTCTAAGGTTTCCGAGAAGGGGAGCAACTTTAGTCGTGGTGAACGTCAGCTGCTGTCATTCGCTCGCGCTCTGGCGGTTAATCCGGATTTACTGATACTTGATGAAGCTACCAGTTCTGTTGACCCTGAGACAGAGCGCACAATTCAGAAATCGCTGAAAAAGTTGATGGCAGGAAGAACATCGCTGATTATTGCTCATCGTCTCTCGACGATCCTTGATGTTGATAAGATTTTAGTTATTCGACACGGTGAAATCATCGAGCGGGGGACACATACTGAATTGCTGTTGCAGAATGGTTATTATTCAAAGCTGTTCCATCTGCAGTTCAAGAATAAAAACGGAGTGTCAATAAATGCTGAATAAAATAAAATGGTTTTGGAAATACTACCGTGACTACCCGTGGGTGTTGGCAATACTACTGTTGCTAACACCAATTCAAGCCGCCATACAAGCGACAACGCCAAGGCTGATTGGGTTTACTATTGATTTTCTAAAGACCGGTAATATGCCAGATCATTGGCTTGCTTCAGGATTAGCCGATTTTGGCAAAACATATAGTCTGGGTCCGACAGAGTCTTTTGGCTGTGGTTTTATCGTTCTTGCTCTATTATCTCATACTTTATATGCATGCTTTCAATCGACCCGAGCATGGATGAATCTGCGGCTTGAGTGGCTCTTTCGTCAAGATGCTTTCGACCGCATAACTCTCAAGGGACCGGATTTTTTCAACATGTTCCAAACAGGTGATCTTGTAACCAGAATGACCGACGATGTAGCTGAAAAACTGTCGTGGTTTGCCTGCTCTGGAATTTTTCGACTCTATGAGGCGTTGCTGGCAGTGTTTTTTATCCTGATTATGATGATTTCGGTAGATCCTGTTTTGACAATGTGGACCGCTGGCCCATTGCCATTGCTCATCATTATCTTTTTCATCAGTACATCAACTTTGGAGAAACGCTATGATTGGCTGCAAAAGAAAATCTCTGGTTTCAATGGCGCTTTAGAAGCCTGCTTCTCGGGAGTGCGCGTTGTTAAAGCCTATGTTCTTGAATTTGTCCAGATGAAAAAGGTTAATAACATAGCTAAGGACAGGAGAAAAGCAGAGATTGCGGCAATTAGAATAACTATGATTGTTGAATCTCTGTATGAATATATCTGGCAGTTTGGGGTTGTAGTTGTGTTGCTGATTGGTGGTTATGGTGTACTGTATGCTGAATTATCAATAGGCGACCTTGCCACTTTCATTTTCTATATGATGTGGTTGGTTTTCCCCATGTTTGACATTGGTCACTTTCTTGTAAAGTCACGCCAATCGGCGGTGTCGATTAACCGACTTCAGGAACTGGAGAATATCCCGTCTATGGTAAACGATAACGGCACCAACGAAGGGAAGGACATTGTTGGAAATCTTAGTCTGAAGAATGTATCATTTGCATTCGATGGATCACAACGGCAGATACTTTCCGATGTCTCGATAGAAATAAAAGCTGGTCAAACAGTAGCTGTCGTTGGACGTGTTGGTTCTGGCAAAAGCTGGCTGGTTAATCTGATTCCTCGATTAGTTGATCCTACCGATGGGACAATCACGCTTGACGGTCGTAATCTGCGCCAGTTTTCTCTGAAGGATCTGCGCCGCAATGTTGGTTTTGTGCCTCAGGAACCAGTGCTGTTTAGTGATACCATTCGGAACAATATCCTGATTGGACGTGATGGGATATCATCCGAGCTGATTGATTGGGCTATTGAAGTGTCGCAGTTTGGCGAAGACCTACGGGACTTCCCAAAAGGATTAGAGACATCTATCGGTACACGCGGCATAACTATCTCCGGCGGTCAAAAACAACGGCTGGGACTGGCGCGAGCGCTGGTTGGCAAGCCTAATGTGCTGATTCTCGATGACTGCACATCAGCTCTGGATTCCAGTACCGAAGCCGCTCTGTGGAAAAGGCTTCAGGAAGTCATGCCGGAGATGACGGCTATTCTTATTACGCACCGTCCGGATACTCTGGAAAGTGCAGATAATATCTTCGTTTTTGAAGAAGGACGAGTTGCTGAAACGGGAACTCACAGCGATTTAATTGCGCTAGAGGGTATCTATGCTCGAATCTACAAACGCTATCAGTTAGAAGAAGAAGTAAATTGATATCTCTCTGAAATTTGCGTGTTGAGTTATGGCGAGTTCGTCGATGGCGAGCTCGCTATTTCTTTGCGCTGGAACCACATATAGTAGATAGATCGACCCTCGGCGCGCCATTTCTGCTCGAAAAATGTAGGAGCATAGCTAAACAAGTCCGACTCATCAGCAAATGGATTTCCCATATTCTTGAGTGATTGCACGCTCTCAGCGTTGGCCACAGCCCACATGGCATACCAATCGACATCGGTTGCCATATACAAATCCCCTCCAATTGTGAGAAAACGGCTTAGCAACTTGATGAATTCAGTATTAAGCAAACGCTTTATGGCATGACGTTTCTTAGGCCATGGATCCGGAAAAAGCACGTAGATTTTGCTGAACTCGCCTTGACTGAAGTGATTAGCCAATACAATGCGGGCATCACCGCAAATCAACTGTATATTGTTCAATGCACGTTTTTCAATCCTTGGAATTAGCTTAAAATATCGTTTCTTCCCTAACTCAATAGCCACAAATCGTGTTGCAGGCATTGCCTCGGCAAGGTCAAGCAACAGATCTCCCCTGCCAGGCCCAATCTCGAGCACATCGCCTGCATTTACTTTTGATACTTCCGGATAGAAAAGAACCGGTTTGCTTGCCTCATGCTTCCACGGAAATGTTTTCATTTGCAAATCGCTTGTTAGCTACCACCTATTACCTGTTGTCGGTCAGTCCGCCTAGGCGGATTATTCAAACAGAAAGATACACCCGCAAGCCTTCCCTGAGAACCTAAAACTCAAATTCTTACCTCACTAAAGAATTGTCATAATTCCTGCTATCCTGCCGATTGAACAGAAAGAGATAGCAAAACTTCTAAAGGGTCCAGCTCTCGTAGTTTAAGGAATAAGGCGCTCGATATCGAAACATAAACCTTGTTATCAGAATATGCGTCTTGTAATATTTGGTTTTGTAAGTTAGCGTTATGCGTTCCTTACATAAAACCGTCGAAATAACAAAGTTTTTGAACTCAACCGAGGAAAGGTGAAAAGACCCAAATGCCCGCAAACGAAAAAACCAAACCGTCCAACTTCATCCGAGATATTATAGATGAAGACCTGCGCAACAATAAGAATGATAGTCGGGTTCACACACGTTTTCCACCAGAGCCAAACGGCTATCTTCACATCGGCCACGCAAAGGCAATCTGTCTGAGTTTTGGTGTTGCCGAAGATTATGGCGGGTTATGTAATCTACGCTTCGATGATACCAATCCCTCTAAAGAAGAGACAGAGTACGTCGATTCCATCATGGAAGATATTCGGTGGCTTGGTTTTGATTGGGGAGAGCGCCTTTTCTATGCTTCTGACTATTTCGGCAAGCTTTATGAATTTGCCATTCAACTCATCAAAGCGGGGAAAGCTTACGTCGATGATCTATCCGCTGGTGAGATTAGAGAATATCGCGGGACATTGACTGAATCGGGAAAAGAAAGTCCTTACCGTAACCGTTCAATTGAAGAAAATCTTGACTTGTTTGGACGAATGCGAGCTGGTGAATTTGAAGATGGCTCCCGGGTTTTGCGTGCCAAAATCGATATGTCTTCAGGAAATCTAAATATGAGAGATCCTGTCCTATATCGTGTTCTTCGTGCCAGTCATCACCGCACCGGCAATAAGTGGTGCATTTATCCAATGTATGATTGGGCTCATGGGCAATCGGATTCTATCGAAGGTATTACGCACTCTTTGTGCGATCTTTCTTTTGAAGATCATCGCCCGCTTTATGATTGGTGCCTTGATCAACTCGGCGTTCATCATCCTCAGCAGATAGAATTCGCCCGTCTAAACATTAGCTATACGGTTCTCAGCAAGCGTAAACTTCGTGAACTGGTCGAAGGCGGATATGTAACTGGATGGAATGATCCCCGGATGCCGACTTTATCAGGCCTTCGACGTCGAGGATACACACCTGAAGCCATTCGGGGTTTTATGGGGAAAATTAGTGTTGCAAAAAGGGAAAGCTCTGTGGCTGTGGCAGATCTTGAGTTTACTATACGAGAAGACCTCAACAAGCGCTCGCCACGAGTGATGGGAGTACTGAATCCTCTCAAGGTTGTGATTGATAATTATCCCGAGGACCAGACGGAAGAGTTGGATGCTATCAATAATCCGGAGGATGCAACTGCTGGAACGCGCAAAATACCTTTTTCGAAAGTTCTCTATATCGAGAGCGAGGACTTCCGTGAAGACCCGCCAAAGAAATATTTCAGGCTGTCACCCGGAAAAGAAGTGCGGCTACGCTATGGCTATTTTATCACCTGTACAAATGTTGTTAAGGACGAGCAAACTGGTGAAATCATTGAGATTCACTGCACCTATGATCCTGAAACACGTGGTGGAAATTCCCCTGACGGCCGCAAAGTTAAGGGTACTATACACTGGGTTTCGGCAACACACGCTATCGAAGCCGAAGTGCGATTATACGACCGATTGTTCACTGTGGAAAAACCTTTGTATATCGATGAAGGTGAAGATTTCAAAAGTAATCTGAATCCGGAGTCACTTAAAATTATCACAGCGCTTGTTGAGCCAAGTCTTGCTTTAGCTAAACCTGGTGATCGCTACCAGTTTGAAAGACGTGGTTATTTCTGTGTGGATACTGTTGACTCAACACCAGAGAGGTTGGTATTCAATCGCACGACGACACTGCGCGACACTTGGGCTAAGATAGAGAAGGCGCAGAAAAAATAGCATCAATTAAAAAATATGTTCAGTACAAAATTCAGGTTCAAAG
>JAYEIF010000242.1:0-7380 GCA_034659895.1 Candidatus Zixiibacteriota bacterium | reverse complement strand
GCCTTTTAAGCTATTTATAACAAAACCCTTTCACTTGAAACAATACAAAACATGCTTATCTATTTATGAACAAAGAACTTACCCGCCTGTCGAGCGGACAGGTACTTTATTCAGCAGACCCTATTTATAAAGTGCTAATAGCTCACTTATTGGGTTTGCGCTTGTAGTTTTTGTTGCATTGTGGTCTGCTCATTTAGTATTATCATCTATGTTAGTTGAGAGTATAATATTGGTTCCCACAGAGGATTACTCATGGTTGGTAACAAGCAAATCCGAACTTTCCACATTTCGACTTACGGTTGTCAGATGAATTTCGCTGATTCTTCAACATTGAGCTCCATAATGACTGCTCGCGGCTATAAGCATGTGCAGAACGAAATCGATGCTGACCTGTTAATCTTCAACACCTGCTCAGTGCGGGATAAAGCTGAGCGGAGAGTAATCGGCAGACTTGGAGAAATCAAACGGTTCAAACGTAACAAACCCCAGCAAAAGGTTGCTGTTGTGGGGTGTATGGCTCAACGGCTTGGAAAAGAGTTTCTTAAGGTAGCTCCCAATGTGAATTATGTTCTTGGACCCGATCGGCTTTTTGAGTTGCCTGATGTTATTGAGAATGTTGAAGGAGCTTCATCCATTATGACGACCTTTGGTTATGAAAATATGGATGCCATTGTTCCTTCTAAAGAGACTCCTTTCTCTGCATTTGTTACAATTTCACGTGGCTGTAATAATCGTTGCGCTTACTGCATTGTGCCTTATGTGCGCGGGAATGAGCGCGCTCACTCGGCAGATCAGATTGTGAAAAATGTCCGTTCTCTGGTATCGGAAGGTGTTATAGAAATTACTTTATTGGGACAGAACGTCAATAGCTATAAGCATAGCAACACTGATTTTCCAATGCTTCTGGATAGGTTGATTAACGAAACCGATATTCATCGGCTCCGCTTTATGACATCACATCCAAAGGACCTGTCAGAGCGTCTGATTGAGATTATAGCGCAACAGCCACGGATTATGCCACATATACATCTGCCGTTACAGTCGGGAGCTAACCGAGTTCTGAAAATGATGGGACGAGGTTATACTATCGAACACTATCTGAAAATAATTGAATCTCTACGTCGTTCTCTTGACTATGTGGCTATCACTACTGATTTGATTGTCGGTTTTCCCACTGAGACCGAGAGGGAGTTTGAGCAAACCCTTGATGCTGTCCGTCAAATTCGATACGATATGGCATTTATGTTCCGTTATTCGGTTCGTCCGGGAACTTTAGCGGCTGGATATGAAGATGATGTACAAGAAGAAGAGAAAATCCGCCGCCTTAAAAAGCTAATCGCACTCCAACAGCAAATTGGATATGAGCAAAATCAGCGCGAGGTTAATCAAACCAGACATTGTCTGATAGAGGGGACTTCACGTCGTGATATTGATGTGCTCCGAGCCAGAACTGAGGGGAATAAAACAGTTTTATTTGAAGCGGAAAGTGTAGGTCCTGGCGACATTGTTCCAATACAAATCACTTCAGCGGATGCCTATACTCTGCATGGTAGGATTGAGGTATCATTGTAATGCTGAATTTATTACCGCATCTATTGTTGGTGGCTTTTGTCGGGATAATTCTAACATTTTTGATTTTTAGATTACGGTTCTTCTCGACTGAGGGTGTTTCTGGCAAAGTCTTTTTCTCATTAGGAAGCTTTCTATTATTGGCTGTTACTGTGTGGGAGGGAATGAAAAGGCTGCCCGCATATAATGACTGGTTTATCGTGGAAATCTATCCAATTATTGATGCCACTCAGTTTATCATTTTTCTGATTGGGGTCGTGATGCTTACTGTGGGGTTGGCTTTATATGCTGATTTCTGGCAGAGCAGACGTAGCGATATTGAAACACGGGAACAAAAACTATCTGTTCTGAACAATCTGCAGAGAGATGCTCGCGGGCCATATCAATTTATGCAGTTATTGGATATGTCGGTAAAAGAGATTATCTCATATATGCCTGAGTGTTCCGGAGCAGTATTTTTGTTGAATCGCAATCGCCGTCAATTTGTTCTTGCCTCCGCTGTTGGATTTTCCATGCCTGAGCAGGCAGCACTGGAATATTTTCCGTTGGAGCGCAATCTTGTCAGTCAGTCAATCGATGTTGGCGAACCATTGCTGGGTGGGAAGTTTGAAGTCATCGATCGATCCGGAAAGATTCAAACATCGCGCTTCAATTCATCGCTTGTGTTGCCATTGGTGTCGGGAATGGACAAAATTGGCGCAATAATTCTTTTGAGTGAAGATAATCGATATTTCAGCAATCAGGAAGTCCGCTATCTTCAGCCGGTTGCCGAGTGGCTGGCGGAAAAAATCAAGTCAGCCCGATTAGAACGGGAATTGTCCTCAGCTCATTCCGAATCTAAAAGAAATGAAGCTACGAAGTCTGATTTGACAACTCGTATTTTAGGGATAAGTGATGCTCTGAACTCCACAGATCCGGTGGTTTCCTTTTGCCGCAGTTTGGTGGGTTTGGCAACGGCAAAATCTGCTCACATTGCAGGAATAGTTAATGGTCAACTGCAAGTTCACGGCGGCAGTGAACCTTTGGTAGATTTATCTGAGAGCTATAAAACAGCGCTGGTGGATGCTGTTGACAGAAACAAACCATTGATAATTAATCAGGAAGCTACAACTGATGATGGCCGTCAGTATGTTGCTTTCTCTACACTTGTATATCCAATGAAGGATCAACAGCAAGGGAAGAATGCTCTCCTTATGTGTCGTGATGGCGCTCCTTTTAAACTGAATGACTTTGAACTAAAAACTGTGGAGATATTTGCACATCTTGGGTGTCTTGTGTTTCAGGGAGACAACACACGTCGTCAAAATCTGACCCACCGCAAGGGTTTTCAAACTATTCTCAATTTGATACAATTTGATCCTGAGGAGCGGTTTTTGGATACTCCCGGATTTCTCATGGAGCAGTTAAAAAAACTGTTACCGAGTGGCTCAATTGGAATCACCCATATCAAAAAAAACGATGGTTCAATGAAAGCTGTAACTGGATATAATGTCGAATCCAGTCGGATGGATAGCTTAGAAATTTTCCCGGGTGAAGGGGTAATTGGGATGGCGGTCAATCAAGGTGAAGTGCAGTTCGCCTATGGGCGAAATGCGGTTGCGAAGGCTGTTGAAACTTTTGAACCATCGATTCGAGATAATCTTTACCGAATGTTTGGCGAACGCGGCCTTCCCTTATTTATTGCTGCCTGTCCTATACAGTGTATGGAACAAGTAGTTGGGGTAGTAACTCTGTTCCTGTTTGAGTTGAGTGAGAGTGAACAAAGTGAATGGGAACGTCTGCTCACTCTGGCTGTTTCATTATATTCAATGCGCTTAACAGCCGCAGAACTTCACCGATTGGGAAGAGCCATGGAGGGGCAAGGAATAGAACGAAGCAATACCGGAACAGTTCTCAACCACCTAAACAACCATCTTTCGGCAATTGTCGGAAACGCCGAGCTGGCTATTTCACGTCCGGAGCTTGACGGCGAGTCTGTGGAACACCTTCGCAGCATTGTACTTGAAGCGGAACAGGCTGCCGGCTACCTGAAAGACTCTCTTGGGGTTATACCAATTACGAATGAGGTTGCCGAAACTAAGGGAACTCAACAGACGCTTGATGATCTTATCCAATCAGTCCTTAATCCTTATCATGTTTCAGGCAAGTTATACATGATTGGCGGTCATCCACGAGAAGTTAGCTTTAAGTTTGATTCTCCGGTGTTTGTAGATATTATAGAAAAGGATGTGCGAAAACTCGCTGAAAGCGCACTGGAAAAGTTCGCCGCAACTGCCGATGAGGACGATCGGCTTACGGTATCAACTTACCGTCAAGGCAAATTTGTGTATCTTGATATCTCGCGTCACAGAGAAAATTTCCCTCCGGTTGAGCGGGTTGCAGGATTTGGAGATTACAAATTGGCTCGGGATGTTCTGAGGTTCCGACCTGCTGACAACTATTTGAGACACGCTGTTGATAGTAGTTGTTTGTATGCCTATGATCGCATGAATCAAGCCCCGTCATATCTGTCATTTAAGTTCCCTGTTAGATCCCAGACAAATACAAAACTAAGTGAGAGTGGCTCAACAATTTCAGTCCTTGCGGTTGACGATCAGACAGTCATTCTTGATCTTATCTCGGCAATGTGTCAATCTCTGAATTATCGGGTTAAGACAGCTACAAACGGAAGAACAGCTATCCAAGCTGTTAAAGACTCAAGGTTTGATATTGCTCTCATCGATTTAGCTATGCCGGAGATGTCAGGGTTGGAAGTAGCCGCACGAATCAGGAAGATTGCTCCAAATTTACCAATAGTCCTTGTAACTGGCTGGGAAGTTGATATTGATACTGCAAAGTTAGAAGCGATTGGAATCGAGGATGTGCTTTACAAACCTTTCAGGATCGAGCATCTAACAGAAAAAATCCAGTCTCTGGCTCTTTCCAGCTTACATAATTGACATAGATTTATCCTTTCCTCTGAGAATTCAGGTAAATTCAACTGCTCCATCAGCCGATAATATTAGAAGATATTGAGAGGTGATTATGGATAAGACAACTATTATTGAGCAAATTAGAGGGAACAACAATCTTCTGTCACTGCCGCAAACTCTTTCGGAAGTTCTTAAAGAAGTTGATAAAGAAAATTTCTCTGCTAATTCTCTGGCAAAGATTATTCTCAAAGATCCGTCACTCACGGGCAGGATTCTTAAGGTTGCCAACTCACCTTTCTATCAGAGATTTGGTAAAATCAAAACTGTCCAACAGGCGGTATCGATATTGGGGATTACAACTGTTAAGTGCATGGCTCTATCTTCATCAATTATGCATCCCGATAAAGTATCTGCTGAATCAGGTGTTAATACACAATCATTCTTCATGTATATCCTCTCGATTGCCGCAGCCAGTGAACAGATAGCTAAGCATTTGGGATACAAAGCACCAGAAGAAGCTTTCATAGCCGGACTTATGAGCGATATTGGGATTCTTTTCTTCCTTCACTACTATTCCCATGAATACAACAAAATAATCACCGGTCAAGTGCAGGATAATAATTTAGTCAAAGCCGAACAGACAATCTTTGGTGTTGATCACATGGAAGTAGGATACTATTTAGCTCAAGCCTGGAACCTGCCGGATTATGTGCTTACTACCATAAAAGGGCATCATGATGTCTCGAACATACAAGATGACCAAATACTGCCTAACGCAATAAAACTGTCAGTTCTCCTAACTACAGACGAATTTTCAGGTTTCAATCAACCAATTGAAAAACGTTTAGAAGAAGTAAGCAACGTTTCAGCAAAGATAGGCATAAAAAAAGAGCAGGTTGATGAAGTTTCATTCTCACTTTTATCACGGACTGTTGAAACTGCTGAGTACATTGGTGTCGATGTCGGAGATATTGAGGAAATCCTGATGCGAGCAAATCAGGAAATTTGGAAATCATATCTGACAATCGAAAATCTTTTCAAAGAACGTTCTGAGTTAACACAAAAGCTCCTTGAGGAAGAACGAGCCAGAGGTGCGGAAGAGTCCAAGAATATGGCAATGGCTACTATGTCTCACTATCTCAACAATGCCGCCATGGCTATTTTCGGTCGTTCTCAGTTGTTAAGAATGTACTCAAAACGCAACCAGAGCCAAAAGATACTTGAAAATCTCACGGCAAACCTTGACATCGTAGACAATTCAGTCAAGAAAATAGTTGCTGTACTTGAGGAAATGAAGGAAATTTCTCCTATTGACAACATTCGTCTCCACCGGATGTCAGAGGCTTTGAATCTTGACGGTCGAATCAAGGAACGTATGTCTAAGATAGATTTTGAGAATGCTCCTCCTGTTGCTGATACCGTTGCTGAAAATAAGTTTTAGTCCTGTTGACTCAGCTTGGCAGTTTTCATAGCTTAAATCCATGCTGACATACATAACTTCAGGTGAATCCCACGGACCACAATTGACTGCTGTCATAGACGGCTTTCCGGCTGGTCTGTCGCTCGATATTGATAAACTCAACTTCCAGCTTGCACGTCGACAAAAGGGTTACGGTCGAGGTGGACGTATGAAAATAGAGCAGGATCAGGTTAGTATAGTCTCAGGTGTTCGAAACGGTCGCACTATGGGTGGACCAATTACTTTTGTCATTCTCAATCGTGACTGGACAAACTGGGAGCGGATTATGCATCCGGTGAACGATATTCCCGATGACCTGTCTCCTCGGGAACGGAAACTGGCGTATGATACTTCGACCCCACGTCCAGGACATGCCGATCTTCCCGGAGCAGTGAAATGGAACCACCACGACATGCGCAATGTTCTTGAACGGGCTTCCGCCAGAGAGACTGCGGCGAGAGTGGCTCTTGGGGCGCTGGCACGCCAATTACTTGAACACTTTGGTGTTTCGATTGCATCACATGTGGTGCGCATTGGTTCGGTGGCTATAAAGGCAGGTTATGATTTGTCTGATCTGGACCGTGTCATTACTATCACTGAAGCATCCGAGGTGCGCTGTCTGGACAAAGCTACAGGGGAGAGAATGGCTGACGCTATCGATATTGCAAAAGAAGCTGGCGACTCGCTTGGGGGGATTGCCGAGGTGATTATTCGCGGTTTGCCGATTGGGCTTGGCGGGTTTTCGCAGTGGTATGACAGGCTTGATGGCAAATTGGCAGGAGCGATGATGGCTGTTCATTCAGTCAAAGGAGTCGAAATCGGGCTGGGGTTTGAGATGGCAACAAGTCTCGGCTCGGAGGTTCATGACCGTTTGTTTTTTAATCCCGATGGAGACAAGAATAAGAAACGTTTTTATCGAAAGACAAATAATGCTGGTGGAATCGAGGGAGGGATAACCAACGGCGAGGATATCATCATTCGTGTTGCGGCGAAACCTATCTCGACTTTGAACCAACCATTGGAAACGGTCGATGTTAAGTCGAAAGAACCGTCTACCGCAATGGTAGAGCGAGCCGACAACTGTATTGTACCGTCACTGGCGGTCATTTGTGAATCTGTGGCGGCATTGGTACTGACTGAAGCATTCCTCGCAAAGTTTGGCTCAGATAATCTTATTGAGATAGAACGTAACTACAGTTCTTTTCTTGATTCCGAGTTTTAATCTGTCCACTATTCTGCAATCACATCTATGATTTAAATTAATACAATTATATAAGTAGGGCTTGTTGAATAATTAGTTATTATGTACCACAATCTCAAATTCGCGCCCGCCTGTCGAGCGGACAGGTAGCGGGCGGCCTTGTGTCGCCCGTTTCTATACACACACCTGTCTGCGACAGGCAGGGCGGAGACAAGCCCCGCTGCTACGCGAGCTGACGT
>JAYEIF010000241.1:0-33290 GCA_034659895.1 Candidatus Zixiibacteriota bacterium | reverse complement strand
AAGCCTTTTAAGCTATTTATAACAAAACCCTTTCACTTGAAACAATACAAAACATGCTTATCTATTTATGAACAAAGAACTTACCCGCCTGTCGAGCGGACAGGTACTTTATTCAGCAGACCCTAATTTGCTATGATTATCATATTGGACAAAAGTGATGCGTGATAAGTGCTACAACTTTTCTGCAACTGCCTCAGCCACTTCAAGAGTCGTATTGCTTCCGCCCATATCGTATGTACGAACTTTTCCTTCCTTGATGACATCGGCAATAGCCTTTTCCAAAGCCTGAGCTTTATCGATTTCATCGAAATAATCAAACATCATTTTGACAGTCAATAACATAGCCATTGGATTAACTTTGAACTTACCAGCATATTTTGGCGCAGAGCCATGAGTCGGCTCGAACAAAGCATAATCATCACCTATATTAGCTGATGACGCAAAGCCCAGTCCACCAACCAACTGCGCACTTAGATCGCTAATAATGTCACCAAACAGGTTTGAGGTTACCAGTACAGAGTAATCCATTGGATTTTTCACCAACCACATGCACATAGCATCAATGTTGGTTTCCCAAAGTTCAATATCAGGGTAATCCTTAGCTATTTCACGAGCAGTGCGTACCATCAACCCTGAAGTTTCTCGAACAACATTTGGCTTCTCAACTACTGTTACAGACTTGCGGCCAAATTTCTTTGCATATTCAAATGCGTCAGTAATAATATCACGGCAAGCCTTGCGTGTATTTATACGCAGAGAAACCGCAATATCATCAGAACTGGCACTATCAAAGCGCGACATCTTCTTGTTATATTTCTTGATGACTTCGCGGACTTCATCCGGCAATGGATGAAATTCAACACCGCTATATAAATCCTCGGTATTTTCACGAAAGACTACAATATCGATACCTTCCTTGTAGTTAAGCGTATTACCGGGAAACGCCTTGCATGGACGCATATTTGTACGCAACTTGAACTCTTGCCTTAAACGAACGATCGGTGACGTATAAATATAACCTTTCCCCTGTAACTTAGGGGCAAGCTCGTTTATGGCTTCTTCTTTTGGCATTGATGTAATAGCGCCAAACAAAGCAGCATCAGTGTTATTTAGAAGATCAATAGTACGATCAGGGAGAGGGTTGCCCTCTGTTTTCCAAAATTCCCATCCTATATCGCCATGAATATACTCAGCATCAAAGTTCAGCTTATCCAAAACGATTTTTGCAGCTTCCATTACATCGTTACCAACTCCGTCACCGGGAAGCCATGCAATTTTGTGTTTAGCCATGATAAAAAAATCTCCAATGATTATAGACTAAATGACATATTAAACATATTAGATGTGCCTAAGTTACTTTGATATGGAACAAAAGCATAATCAATCGTCAGATTCCGCTTTGTGAATGAAGCTCCAAATGAGATATTTTCAACATCGTAGTTAAACACATAACCGGCACGAACCTGAAAAAGCTTGTGTACTTCCACTTCTGCACCAAGATGTAAATGTAGTTTGTCATCAACATAAACAATATCTGTTGCACCAAAATAACGGTCCCGGTGATAAGAAGCGCCTATACGGTATGTCGACGGCAAAGAAATTGGCCGCGACTCATTACCGGCATTTTTTGTCAGCTTAAAATCAGAACCGATATTTATAACCGATGCGCCAAACTGCAGATATTCACTTGCTCTGGCTTGAATACCATAATCGATATTAAAAACACTTCCACGCCAAGCTTCATTTTTCTCAATTATCCACCCAATACCAAATCCTGTAGCTAAACGGTCCGTTATCTGAAACGCCAGTCCTCCTTTGAATGAAATATCATGCATATCAAACATGCCATCTGGCAATTCACTTGGGCTATCCCGTTTTTCGAGTTCATCAACAACGGCATAGCGGATACCCCCATGCACATACACCTTTGGTGACAAACCCATAGCAAAATGAGCGGCTTCCATGCGAATGTTTTCCCAATAAAAAGTGTGTCCTAAAGAAACCGTAAAATTGGACACTCCAGCCATTCCGGCCGGGTTGTATGGAGAGGCATCCGGAGTATGGCTTATAGCTGTGAAGGCACGTCCCATCCCTGACGGACGAGCGCCTGTTTCAACTTTCAGAAGAAACAAACCATCATTTGCCCAAACTGTGCTAAAAGTCAACATCAACACCACAATGATTGCTAATATACGCATGCTATATTTCACCTTTTTTATTAACTACTAAAACAACATATCAAATGAGAAAATATGTTCTGATCCTTCATCTGCTTTGTCGGTAGCAAAAGCATAATCAATCGCTAATACCTGATTCCCAATCTTAAAAACATAACCAGTACCGGCTGTCAGACGCATGTCAGAGAATCCAATGCGAAGAGCAAACTCAGGGACTACAAAATATTCCGCACCCGCATTAAGCCGTGGATTTTGTTTTTCATTTGCAATCACATCAGTTGCCAATAGAAGTTTACGATTAAAGAATCGAGCCGATAATCCCAAGCCAACCTCAATTGGGACGGCATCTTCCTGTTCAACTCCGCCAGGGTCGCCACTGATTGTGGTGTTATAATTAGTCGAGTTCCAGCGATAAGTAGCTCCCAGATTGCGAACAACCAAACCTAACCGCATATCCTGCATAGCCATATTTCCCCGCCGCTCACGGTCATAAAGCTGACTGATATAAAGCATCATTCCAAGATCAATTCCCGCCGAGCTGGAAACCATTTCAGCAAACCGTGAATAGAGATAGCCAGCCTTCATTCCAACTGATAAGTATTTTTCGAAACGCTTGGAAAACACTACTGACCATGCAAGACTCGTAAATCCGATATCATCACCAGTTTTTCGACCGTCACTGTTACGCATAGCTACATCCCCTGCATCAAAATAGTGACAGTTGACACCAAGAGCAGAGTTATCACGTGTGGGGACCATTAAGGTAATATAGCCCAGAGATCGGTCGAGCTGCATTGCGCGGTAAGAAGTAGCAAAAATCTTATGTCTTATAGTAGCCAATCCGGCCGGATTAAACAGAGGTGCGGCGCCATCATTAGAAATAGCCAAATACGCCCCTCCCATAGCAGTCGGTCTCGCCCCAATTGGAATTTGGAAAAATGAACCGGCATAACCGCCGTCACCATCAGCCGCCATAGATATTCCTGAAACTGTTAATAGAGTCAGAATAGTAACAACAAGACAAAACAAGATATTTCTCATGGTATCACCGCAAGTTTGCCCCAACGCACATCTCCATCTCCGGCTGAGGTCTCCACTTTGAAATAGTATATTCCAACCGCAACTTTATCTCCCTTTCCATTTCTGCCATTCCAAGTCGGCATACCTTTATTCCGTCCATGATAGAGACCAGCTTGAAACTTCTGATCATCGATAACACGCTTCACGAGATTCATTGCGGCATCATATATTTCAAGCGTAACTCGAGATTCCTCTTTTAATGTGAAATGAAACTGGACTCCATCGGATTCATATGAAATAGAAGACTGTTTAAACGGTACTGGAAAAGCATATACTTCATCAGATGATGTAGTTGAGTCCACATAGGAAAATTCGCGATTTACTTTCAAGTCTCCTAATGAAAGGCGCACCAATAACTGTTCAGTTCCGACATAGAGATCATCGCCTATTACCTCAACCGCAAAAACAGAATCTCCCGGTTTCCACAGGTAATCTCCGATTTCATTCTCGAGCATCAACGTGTCCCAACCTAAGGCTGTGTCCCCTTCAAAAAACAAAAGACCATCCCCATTAGCTGCAGCAAAAACACTGTCTCCATTGAAAGCAAAATTCCATGCCTGGACATCAGGACATCTATTTTCCCAAACAATTCCATATCCTGCAAAAGAGCTAAGTGTGTCAGAATCTATAACTGTAAAACTTGAGTCCATTGGTTTATAAATCCCCTCTGACAAACCAGTTTCTTCATCACCTACTGCTGGACGGGTTAACGCCCAAATACGAGCATAGTTTTCATTGTCAAGTTTCTGAATTGCGAGAGTTGGAATAAAATTTCCTGGGAGTGGATAATATAGTGTATCATAAGCATTATAGTTACGGATAACATCCGCCCGTAAACTGTCAGTATTTACGCGATAAACCCTGTGAGTCTGACCACGGTTATTTGAGATAGAAAAGCCGTTCTCACTGCCAATAAACATAGTGTCGGCATTGACCGCCATAACGGTAAGGGGATCATCGTACTGATCGTATAAACGAACCCACGTATGAAGGCTGTCATAAATTCTTTGAAAATTGTCAGCATTGCTACCATCAATCGTGTAGCGCAAACCTTCACTACCAATCATGAAAGCAGTATCTCCCATAATGGCAATGTCGTTTGTAATGACATCCCACTGATGCGTTTCCCAATATGTGTTACCAAAATAATCAGAGGACCTACGCACTACCGGACTTCCTGAATCAGTCAGCGGACGATTGATTGTCCAAACAGCCAGCGAATCGAAAGAATTATCAACGCTATCTAAAAAAACCTGTGTCCGAATCTTGATAACCTGAGCCGAGCTAACTCCAATACTTTCGGGAAAAACGTCATAGCGATATGACTGAACTTCTCCAAGAGAATCCATACGCCACGTAACAAGGCCAGAATCCGTCCCAATTCTTAGTGTATCTGCAAGAACGTCGAAAGCGTGCACAATATTGCGACCATTTTCTGAACTCGTATCAGAAGAGTCAACCCACAAATGTGCCCAATTCTGCCCAGTGTCAATTGATACAAACAATCCTGCTTCCTCAGCGGCAAGGTATAAACGATCTCGCATAACAGCCATTTCGGATATTTTTCGATTATCTCTAATCACATCATCAAAATCCGAAACTGTATCAAACCAGTCTCCCCCATCAGTAGATACAGCCAGTCCTGTCGAGGGACCATCAGAATCTTCCATCGTTCCAACAAACAAGTGACCGGCATAAGCGAAGAGCATGGAAATGTAAGGACCCGGAAGGCCATCTTCTTCAAATCTCGAAACGAATGGACCTCCTGAGGAGTTCCCTATGGTAATGCCATTATTCCCTCCGATAAAAACACGACTGCTGTCCCCTGGCCCGCAATCATTGCAAAAGACAATCGAAGTTATTGTGTCTGAAAACGGTTTCTCCCAACGAGGTGCAAAAGCATACTTAAATATACCACTCGCAGTTCCAGTCCAAAGGAACAGCGAATCACCGTGTGTAGTATCAGTAACACATGAAAAATATCTATCCATCAGTCGGGGTTGATGAGAATTGTCATAATAGATACTATCCCCGGGGGTCACAAACATTCGCCGCCAGGTCGTACCACCATCGCGCGAGCCAAGTAAACCTGCGGCATAACCAGTAAAGAAAAGCCACTCTTCACCTGTAACATCATTATAGTGACCAGTTATGTCGTATATAGAACGTTCAGCGCCAAGTACATTGGGAATCCCATCAAAATCGGCATAGAACCAGTTATAACCATCATCATCAGTATATTCCAATGCGTCCGAGAATCCCAACCCTTCACCACCGATAATCTCAGTATGTCCACTTCCAGCCCAAAGGCGACCATTCTGAGAAAATATAGAGGATATATTATCAGCCACCATCCCATTGGTAGAGTCATACAATAGCCATGTATTCCCGCCATCTGAAGAGAAATTAACCCCTTCATTGGTAGCCATCCACACCGCGCCATTGTGCTCTATAATATCAATAATAGCATTGGAGGCATAGATAGTATCAGGTTCATCAAATGAAATCGCCAGACCGGCGACCGATACTTTCGCAAGGCCAATGATCAATGACAGGACAAGAAAGAATCGACAAGAAATAATTGCTTTCAATATTCACTCCAACAGTAAAAGATGTTGCCATCAGGTATGCTCAGTTTATTCATATAACCATATTGTATTGGTTATTATCTTCAACTCAGCTTTCCATCCTGCTACGGCATATTCCATACTATTAACACTTATCCGAACATATAAAAATCATCAATCGATAGCAAGATATATCGTATCGCTTCCTCCTTATTGTTTCTCTTGCTACATTACAACTACTCTGAGGTTCCAAGATAAAGTAGCGCAACGGATAAATTACGATGCTTTAGCAAATGCAAGAATAT
This sequence comes from Candidatus Zixiibacteriota bacterium, assembly GCA_034659895.1. Classification (GTDB taxonomy): domain Bacteria; phylum Zixibacteria; class MSB-5A5; order GN15; family FEB-12; genus B120-G9. The sequence goes on along the minus strand of JAYEIF010000241.1, from coordinate 27,161 downwards.
GCTATAAAGTAATAATTTTGACCCTGACAAATGAAGCTTCCCTCTTATCTTGTTGGTATAAAAAGAGAAAGAGAGATTGCAAGGCGGTGTAACTATAACTCTAATTAAATAATTGACACATGCCTATCTATGGCGTATATAAAAATGTAATTAAATCAATGAGGTGAAATAGATTGGCATGAAAAGAATCAAAGCTCTAACAATTATTGCTGTATTGATGATGGCCCTGATATATCTGGTTCCGGGTTGTGATGAACTGGTAACAGAGGTGAATAATTATACTATTGCCGGGCATCCAATCGCAGAATTTAACGCAGATAAATACGACTGTTGTGTTCCTTGTACAGTAACATTTGACGATAATTCCAAGGGAACATATCAGTATGGTGTTTTCAATTTTGGTGATGGTACTCCTGATAGTGAAAGTACTTTTACTCCTGATTCAATAGGCACAGTCACCCACATCTATGACTCTGCTGGTACATACAATGTTTCTTTGACAGTTATTGATTCAACACTTCCTGACACAGGCCGTGATTCAGAATACAAGTCGCGGTACATAATTGTAGGACCTCTCTCAGCGGAATTCAATGCCGATACCACTTGCGGCTGTCCCGGAACGGAAGTTACTTTCACACCTCTTGAAACAAATGGGATTACTAAATGGGAATGGGATTTCGGAGATGGCAACAATACTGTATTTGAAGATTCCACACCAGATACAATTACACACATTTACAGTTCTGCCGATACCTTCGAGGTAATCCATACAACAACAGGCACATGTGGCACTACCTCTGAAATTGATACAATTATCATTGTTGACTGCCTTGATCCTGTATGCAGCCTGAGTGTTCACGAAGGGTGCGCGCCGCTCAGTGTCAACTTCAGGGATATGACCTCCGATTCGAATGCAACATCCAGAACATGGGATTTTGGAGATGGGGGAACTTCAACAGAACAAGATATAACATACACTTTCTATGCTTCAGGAGTTTATCAAATCACACTGGGTGTATCCGAAAACGAGAATAGTCCTTATGCTTATGCCTATGATACCGTGATAGTTTATAACTCAGTAACTGCGCTTTTCACAGTTCAAGGAGACTCAACTTCTTGTGACTTCCCGGGGCGACAATTTCACGTTAAATTTTTAGATCAGTCAAAAGGTAATATCCAAAATCTAATCTGGGACTTTGGTGATGGTGATACTCTTCATAATGACACCAATCCCATCCACGCCTATATTGACCCGGGGATATATTCGGTCAGTCTGACAGCCACTGGTCTATGTGGTGATGACACAATCATCGACACGCTTACTGACACAGCTCTGGTAGTGCTGTCCGATACTCTGTATGAAGAAACCAGCGGTTTCAAAATCTTACCAAACGACACTGTCAGTGACATAGCTACCGAGTTTACTTTTACAGATACATCAATTGGTGTAATTGAAGAGCGGAAATGGACATTAAATAGTGACGAAGTGGAGGACTCTGTAGAAATTAACTATATTTTTGATGATGCTGGATCGTATGAAGTAACACTTGAAATCAGTAATTGTTGTGGTGATACTATTGAAGTTTCCCGAACTGTTGTAATAGACACAACATCTGAGGAATAATATACTTATCCTCAAATAACACAAAACCCGCCTGGTTTAAACCGAGCGGGCTTTTTTATTTTTAGCTTCTTGTGTAAGAAAAAGAATTAGGGCTTGTTGAATAATTAGTTGTTATGTACCACAATCTCAAATTCGCGTAGCGGGCGGCCTTGTGTCGCCCGTTTCTATACACACAGCGGAGACAAGCCCCGCTGCTACGCGAGTAGAATGTTTATCAAGTGCAAGCCTTTTAAGCTATTTATAACAAAACCCTTTCACTTGAAACAATACAAAACATGCTTATCTATTTATGAACAAAGAACTTACCCGCCTGTCGAGCGGACAGGTACTTTATTCAGCAGACCCGAATTATCCCAATTCCGCCTTAAACTTAGCTGTAAGAGCCGGCACTATCTCAAAAGCATCACCGATTATACCATAATTAGCGAGATTAAAAATTGGTGCATCCTTATCCTTATTAACAGCAACTATTGTTCCTGATGTGCGCATACCAACGATATGTTGAATAGCGCCTGAAATACCTATGGCAATGTATAGTTTTGGATTAACCGTTTTGCCTGTCTGGCCCACCTGATTGGAGTATTCTGTCCAGCCGGCATCAACAATAGCTCGTGAAGCGCCAAAAGCGCCGCTAGTGGCAACCGCCAAATCCTTGACCATCTGAAGATTTTCGGTTGCTTTCAAACCCCTACCGGCAGAAACTATTACATCAGCCTCAGCAAGATTAACCGAGCCTGATGATTCAACTTTGACCTCTTTAATAGTAGTACCAACGTCAACTCCGGTGGCTGCAACTGTCTCAGTGACAACTTCTCCAGAACCATCTTTTGATTCTGGGAAGATTTTCGGTCTGACCGTCACAAAGAAAGGCTTGTCACTATTCTTGACAATCTCGGATACTACTGCGCCGCCATAACTTGGACGGGTAACTGTGATGCCACCGTCATTCAAAGCGACACCAGTTATATCACTAACCATAGGACCACTGTTCTTTGCCGCAAGACGTGCAAACAGGGATTTACCATAAAAAGTAGCAAGACCCAATATCAAATCTGGTGAGTATTTTTCAATCAATTCTGTGATAACGTTGGTGTAAGCTTCATCATTAAAACTTTTCAGATTCGGATTGGATATTGCAAGAACCTTACCTCCCCCACGTTCGGCAAGCTCGGATGCCAGCGTTTCAGCATTGTCGGACAGGATGGCAGTGTATATTTCACTATTTAGTCCTTTAGCAACTTCAATAAGTTCGTAGGTTGCCGAAGCAAGTTTTCCATCTTTCTGTAAAGCAACTATCAATGTTTTCATTATTCACACCTCAATATTTTAATCAAATCTTTTGGCAATATATGTATCAAAATTTTCAAACGCAATGTTTTTAGGCCATCGAAATTTATAAATCATTACAATCCTTCTATGCAAGTTGCTGAAGATATTCATCCAGCACAAAGTTAATATCATCGAGTGTTTCAACCTGAAATAGACGTGGTCGAAGCTTGCTCGCCCCTGGCAATCCTTTGACATACCAGCCAAGATATCGACGCATCATTTTAGGTCCACTTTTACTGCCATATTCCTTAATAGTAAGTTCAGCATGCATCCGCGCCACTTTGATACGCTCCTCAATTGACATAGCTGGCGACTCTTGACCTGTTTCAAGAAAAGAGTTCATATCCCTAAATATCATTGGATTCCCCATAGCAGCCCGACCGACCATAACTGCATCACAACTAGTCTCATCCAGCATTCTTTGAGCATCCTGAGGAGTTCGAATATCACCATTACCAATAACCGGAATCTTGATTTCCTCTTTTAGCTCCCTTATAGCTTCCCATCTTGCTGAATCTGAAAAACCACCAGATCGGCTGCGTGCATGAAAAATCACCGCTGATATGCCAACTCGCTCAGCAATTCGCCCCACTTCAAGAAAAACAGGATTTTCATCATCCCAACCGGTGCGTATCTTTATACTCACTGGTAATCCGTTTGCCCCCTCAACAGTAGCTTGCATTATTTCCTCGGTAAGAATCATATCCTTTAACACAGCAGCACCACCGTTTTTACGAACTACTTTTTTCACAGGACAACCGAAATTTATATCAATTACATCAGGGCAATTCCTACGGGAAACAATTTCAGCCGCAAGGCGCATACTCTCCGGTTTAGCGCCAAACAATTGAATCCCAATGGGTTGCTCGTCCGACTGAAAGTCCGTCATAGTTAATGTCTTAGCATGATTTCGAATTATCCCTTCTGAAGATACCATTTCCGTGAAAGTCATAGCAGCACCAAAACGAATAGCCATAATCCGAAATGGGCGATTGGATACTCCGGCCAAAGGAGCACAAAGAACTCTGCCATTTATGTTTAGGTTTCCGATATTCATACCGATAGTATAATTAAGTCATTAAACGACAACAAGAGGACCAATTGCAATTTTGACACAACAGGACAGATAGTTGAAAAAGGCTCTTTGTAGTAGTGTATATAAAAACTTGGCAAAAAATAGTTAACGATATTGAAAGGATTCTCTGATGGCTGAGATTATTGTTAAATACGAAAACAAGGTGATCGAGCGAATCGTTACCGAACAAAGACGTCTTTCGATTGGACGTACCAATGAAAATGACATCGTCCTTGAAAACCGAGGTGTCTCCCGCAAGCATGCTATAATAGAGTTTAGCGACAAGGCTGCTGTGGTGATTGATAACGAATCACTAAATGGTACTTTCGTCAATAGTCGAAAGGCCACTGAAGAAGTTCTGCGTGATAATGACATTGTTACAATAGGCAAGTATCAATTGGTATACAACAGCCAGAACACAAATCCAGCCGATGATTCTGTTGGGTTTGATGGAACAATGATGCTCAATACAAAAGCTCAACGAAATCTCATGAAAAACGACAACAAAGAGCGTGAAATGGTCGAACGCTATGGTGGATCGCTACTACTCGGGGGCGAAAACACATACTTCTCTGAATATCGTATTGATCGAGATGTAACTACAATAGGCAAAGCTAAATTTGTACATGTACAAGCCAAGGGTTTCATACTATCGAAGATTCAAGCCAAAATAGTAAAGGAAAATGATTACTATAACCTTGTAAACTTAGGGCGCAAAGGTAAAACCAAAATAAATGGCGAACCCATTGACCGTCAGGAATTGAAGAACGGTGATCTCATCACAGTCGGAAAGAGTGTCTTCAAATTCGTTAAGGGAAAAAAGTAGATGAAAATTGCTCTGATCTCCGACATCCATGGGAATCTTGAAGCTCTAACTTCTGTCCTTGAAAAGATTGATCAATTACAGGTTGACCATATCTTCAGTCTGGGAGATGTCATCGGCTATGGCTGCGATCCGATAGCTTGTATGAATCTTGTGGATAAACGAGCATCGGTTAAACTTATGGGAAACCACGAATATGCTGTACTCGGGCAATTAACAACTAATTCATATACTCCAGCCGCAAAAATATCCACAGAATGGACAAAGAAACAATTGACCGATCGTGAGTTTACGATGATAGCTGAATATCACATGATACATGAGTTCGAAAAAGTTACTATGGTTCATTCTTCACCAGATAAACCGGATCGATGGCAATATATTTTAGATGCTACTCAGGCAAAGCATGCCTTTGAACACTTTTCGGGCAATATCTGTTTTTACGGACATTCACACATGCCAACAATATTCAGAGAAATGCCAGATGATATCCCCCGTCAACAGGTCGGCCACAACTTCGATCCATCGGACGATACGCGCTATCTTGTAAATGTCGGTTCTGTCGGACAACCGCGCGACCATGATGCGCGCGCTTGTTTTGTAACCTACGACTCGAGCAACAATGAAATTAGGTTTCACCGTGTAAAATACGATACCGCTAAAACACAGGAAAAAATGAACCATGCCGGACTTCCTGATGTATTAGTCCAACGAATAGCAGTTGGATTATAAATTGAGGTTTTTATGAGAAAATACTCTTCATATATTCTCTATCTGCTTTTGTCCATTTTGGTCGTGATAACCTATATCAATGGCTTTGGTCCCACAGAACATTTACAGCGAACAATCAATGATGCCTTGTGCCAACTTACAGCGCATAATGATACAAGGACGAATGTGGCCATTGTTAAAATTGACAATCGAGCTGAAAATAAATTTGGCAAGTGGCCATGGAACCGAGACATACTCGCAGATTTGGTAGCAGCCACAGCAGTCGGGAAACCAAAAGTAATAGTGGTCAATACAGACCTCAGCGAAGATGCCACTCAGGATTCAGCAGGGTATACCTCAATCTTAGCGGGTCAGTTTAGCTGGATGGATAATATAGTATTGCCGTATGATATTGCTCTGGCTACTTTCCGTTCGCAGAAATTCAACAACCCTGAGTACCTGTTTAACAATTCAATTGTAGTGGATAATCCCTTGGGTGAAATGAGCGAACAATCCAGCCTAAATGTCCGCAAAGTTTTCCTTCCTGCTGAAAAACTACTGGAAAGCAAACCGCTTCTGGGATTCACATACGTACGTCCGGATGACGACCGTATTTTGAGACACCAACCACTATTAATGCAGTATAGAGGATATTATTATCCGTCCGTTTCGCTATTGGCAGCTGCAGCATATCTTGGAATTTCGACTAACCAGATAAGTATTCAGGAAGAACAAAAACTTGTAATCGGTTCCCAGCATATTCTTCCCTTGAATAATCGTGGAGAATATTTTATCAACCATCTGCCAAATAATTCGTTCACAACCTATTCTGCAGCCGAGGTTCTCAGTGACGATTTCAACCGTTCTGCTCTAAACGGTAAAGTAGTAATGATTGAAGCAGACAATTCCGGAGATATAGGGAAGTTAGCTACTCCAATCAACACGGAGATATCACTGGGAACTCTTAGAGCAACTATCATTGAAAACATCATCAATGACAATATGATAACAAGAATCAATCGTCCTGTAATTGATATGTTGGTTCTTTTTATTTTGGGAGCTTTGTGTGCTTTTGTACTGCCGCTTCTGTCCTTGCGAAAACGGTTTATGTTATTAGCGTCTTTTCTTGTAGTATTAGCAGGCCTCAACTATTACTTTATTTCCTCCATGCGCATATTACCAGAGATGATCTATATCGCTATCGAATTAATATTATTTATGATTGCCGCACCTTTTCTTGATTCACAATTTATTACTGGTACAGAATCAACTGAAACAGATAAACCAAAATTCAAGCCTAATAAAAGTGATATTTCTATCACTCCGGATAACCAAGTGGCAGTAAATCCTCCAGAAGAAGATTTCAATATGCAAACCAACGAGCAGAATATTACCAGCACAGAGGCAATGGAAGCGTCAGACCAATATCCAGCTGATCACCAGACAATTAATGCTGAAATGGATATTACCGGAGAGCATTCACCAAAAACCTCCCCTGAGGAAGACAAAGAAACAGTGGCATCTCCAAAAACAAATACCACAATAGACAAGCCTTCAAGCAAGTCAAATTCATTCAAGTCTGATATAGGCAAGCCGGAGATAATTGGCTCGGATGATACTCCTGCTTCCAAAACAACATCACCAGCAGAGGAATCAGCTATTTCCCAGAGCCAGCCGTTGCCAGCAGGGGCTCCCGATCATCTGGGTCGCTATCAGATAATAGGTAGTCTTGGCAGGGGAGCAATGGGAATGGTTTATAAAGGCGTTGATCCAGCGATCAACCGTCCCGTAGCATTGAAAACCATTCGCCTTGATTTTATTAATGATCCCAAAGAAATGGAAGAACTCAAAGAAAGGCTCTTTCGGGAAGCTCAGGCAGCAGGCAAATTGTCGCATCCAAATATCGTTACTATCTATGATGTCGGTTCTGATGAAAATCAATTGCAGTACATCGCTATGGAATATCTTGAAGGACAGACTCTTGAGGATATGATAAAAAAGAAAGTGCAATTTAATTACAAAATCATTGCTCAAATAATGATACAGATTTGTTCAGCCCTTCAGTATGCTCACGATCAGAACATTGTCCATCGAGATATTAAACCAGCTAATATCATGATTCTAAAAGATTATCGAGCTAAAGTCATGGATTATGGTATTGCCCGTATCGATTCCAATTCGATGACCAAAACTGGAATAGCCATGGGAACACCCAACTACATCTCACCTGAACAACTAAAGGGTAATAAATCCGATTCTCGGTCAGATCTTTTCTCGCTGGGTGTAGTCATGTATGAAATGTTATTGGGTAAACGACCTTTCAAAGGAGAGAATATCACCTCGCTGATATACTCAATAATGAACAATGAACCGAAAAAGCCATCCACAATCAATCCGCAAATTCCGCTTTTATTTGATCGGATAATCTGGAAAGCACTGGAGAAGAATCCCAATGCTCGCTATCAGAAGGCGTCCGAAATTGCTACAGCTCTAAAAGATTTTGTAGAATCCTTTGTCATCTGATACTGTTGTGCTTCAAAAATGAAAAGATAACCCTTTATTCCCCTCGACCGTTACCTTCGTCATCACTACCATGCGACAGAATATCTTCAGTCAACGACATAGCAACTCCGGAAAGCATCACCTCCACACCAAGTTGAGTGAAGTCAGATGATATCAATTCTCTACTGATAGAAGCATACTGTGAGCATGAAGCCCCTTTTTCGACCACCAGCCCGCTGAGTTGATTTTTCTCTTCGGCTACAAAAGTAACCTCGCCTAATTCCTTCGAGACGACATATCCGGTACAGTTATGTAACTGCAAATGTGCATTACCAGTGTAAACAACAACCAGCATTCCTCTCTTCTTGCCCAGAGTAATTTCCGGATAAACTTCAAGTTTAAGCGCACGTTTCTCCTCAAAATTGTCAACTTTGAACCGGTAGTGATCAACTTCCAAAGTGACTTGTTGAGCATCAATAATAGCAGCTATTTTATCAGCGTCATCTCTGGAGAATTGAGTATTCATAGATTTCTTCACAATCGGTAGCTTTGACTGAAAAACTATTGGTTACTGTCATTATTTTTCTTTTTCGAAGGTGAGTTACTGTTCTTAGGAGCTTTATCATCATCCGATTTTTTAATCTCGTCAGTAGTTTCCTTGACCGATTCCTTGAATTCCCTGATTCCCTTTCCCAGTCCACGTGCAATATCCGGAAGTCGCTTTGCTCCAAACAGGAGCAATATGACCAAGAAAATTAATACCAGTTCGCCGAAACCCAACCCGAAGGGCATCTTATATCTCCTGAATTAGCGGTAACACTATAAATACCACCATTTAAAGTAAATTATCACCAACAGCAACACTAAAAGCGACATAAAATTAATCTTAAATGTCAATCCAAAAATAAACGAAATCGCATAGAAATCCACCTGAATAGTATCAATGCCAATCTCGATAGATTTGGTAAAAACCGTCTTGGCTGCGCCCTCTGGAAGAAAAGTACCAATGATGTCTCCAACAAGGCCGCCCCCTACTGCACCAAGGATAAGCGCCACCAGAATAAATGTTACTTCTCGTTTTTTCATTTGTTGCTCACTGTTGCCGCAGCAGCAATGGCTGTTCGTAAAGATTCAAAAATACGCAGTCCATCCCTTGAGCCAAGAATATCTTCTACTACACGCTCAGGATGCGGCATCATTCCAAGGACATTACCTTCCTCGTTACAAACACCGGCAATGTTGTTAATAGAACCGTTCGGGTTGGATTCAGAGTTTACTTCTCCATTCGCATCACAATACCGAAAAACAATCTGTCCAGCATCCTCCAGTTTCTGAATTTCATCATCAAAATGGTAGTAATTCCCTTCGCCATGAGCGATTGGAATTTTCAGAACTTCGTTTTTGTGACAAAGTTGTGTGTATGGACTGGAAATCTGCTCAACCCGCAAAAAGACGTGTTTACAGCTAAACCGCAAATGCGAATTACGCATTAGAGCACCCGGCAACAGACCACACTCGGTGAGTATTTGGAAGCCGTTGCATATTCCCATTACCAATCCGCCTGATTTTGCAAAGGGAATAATTTTCTCCATTATAGGCGAAAACTTGGCAATGGCGCCGCTGCGGAGATAATCACCATAGGAGAATCCTCCCGGAAGAATAACCAGATCACATCCCAGTAAATCAGTTGACCTGTGCCACAGAAATTCTACTTCTTCACCCATTATATGCTGGATCGCAGCATAGGCATCATAATCACAGTTAGAGCCAGGAAATGTAACTATTCCAACCTTCATAAAAGCTTCTCTACTCTGTAACTTTCAATAACAGGATTTGCTAACAATTTGGAACAAACTTCATCGAGACGTTTGTCGATATTGTCACTGTCGGACTCTATTTCCAACTCGAAAAAACGACCTGTCCGCACAGATATAAACTCATTGTATCCCATTTGCTGCAAAGCTTTGTGAATAGTAACTCCTTGCGGATCAAGCACCCCTTCTTTTAGCTTTACATAAACAACAGCTTGAGGTGAGACCTCTTGAGATGATACCTCTTTTTTATTGTTTGTCATTATTATTAATCCTGTCAGTTTTACGTCGACGATACGGACGTTTGGCAACTTTGCCAACGCCAGCATATCCCAGACGATACATCTCCCGAATCATACCATATAATATATATATTGCTAAAACTGGAAACAACAAGAGTCTGGGTTGAAAGATAATTAGCAATGCACCAATCACAACAGCAACAAGTTTTAGTCTATCGGCAACAGTATTGAAATGTTCAGGTAAAGCATCATAATTTACTTGCGATACCATTAGAAAGGCAAAAAGAATAATCATAGAAATCAGTATCTCACTGTATTCTAATCCATCCCAAAGATAGTAGGAAAAAATAACAAACGCCGCCATCGTCAAAGCGGCAACAGGCACCGGCAAACCAAGAAATCCCTTTTTTTCTTCTGTGTCTGCCAATAGGTTAAAGCGTGCAAGACGGTAAGCAGAAGCCATAATATAAACTATCGAAATTATCCAGCCCCATTTGCCTAAACTGGATAGCTTGATAGCATGCACTAACACTGCAGGAGCTATACCAAAAGACAGAAAATCCGCCAGTGAATCCAGCTCAACGCCAAATTGTGAGGCACCGCCAGAGATTCGAGCTACTTTTCCATCAAGGGCATCAAGGAATCCAGCCAGCACTATAAACCAGCAGGCAGTTGTTATGTTCCCTTCAAAAGCGGACAGGATAGATAAAAAACCACAGACAACATTGCCCATGGTAAACGTACCCGGGAATATGCCCCTATAGTTTGACATTATCTTCTGTTACGCCATCCGAGTGGTGCTGGTTGTCGGCAGGAGCAGGAAGATATCCGATGATAGTTGTGCCACCTTTCACACGATCACCTATTTTTACCTTAAGAGTACTCTCTTCAGGTAAAATAATATCACATCGTGATCCAAACCGAATCATACCAAACCTTTCCCCTGCTGATACAGTATCGCCTTTTTTGAGATTGCACACGATTCGCCGCGCTAATATCCCAGCAATCTGAGTAAACACCAATCGTTGCCCTTCAGGCATGGTGAGACCAATCTCTGTTTGCTCATTTAGATCGGAAGCTTTGTCCTCGAAAGCGGGGAAAAACTTCCCCGGATTATACTTAACATAATCTATGATTCCACTAACTGGAACTCGGTTGACATGGACATCAAATACAGAGAGAAAGATGGAAATTCTTGTTGCTGGACCGTCGACATAAGGATGATTGAAAGATTCGATTTTCACAATTCGACCATCGGCTGATGCCAAAATAGATAGAGGAACATCAGGAATAATGCGATCTGGGTTGCGGAAGAAAAACGCCATAAATAAAGTAATCACAGCCAGAAGAGAAGACAGAATAATTAACAGCAGGCTATCCCATTTGAGAGCACCCAACAATAGTACAACTGTAAGTACCAATGCAATCAGTATAAAAGGCCAGCCATCCTTGACAATCATTTGCTAAACACCCTGTTGAAAATCTTTCCGACATTTTTAGTATAATAACGTAGATCAAAACAAATGTCAATCTTTGCATCAGAGAGATATTTGCGAATTTCCTTATCACTGTGGACCAACTCGCGGAAAGCACCCTTCCCTTCCATAGCTGCCATAGCATTTCGCTGAACCATACGGTACGCTTTTTCCCGTGAGCCAACCGACTCGGTCAATAGTAACAACAACCGCTGGGAAAAAACCACACCGCCTCGGAAAAAGATGTTGTCTAACATTCGCTTCTCGTTAATTACTAACCCCTTTAGTAATTCGATAAACTTCTGAAGTCCGTAGTCAACGATAATGTTAGCATCTGGAAGTATCACCCTCTCAACTGAAGAATGCGCAATATCCCGATCGTGCCATAGAGGGATATTCTCCATTGCTGTAAGAGCATAGCCACGTAATAACCGCCCGATGCCGGTAATGCGCTCTGCTGTAATAGGGTTCTTCTTATGGGGCATAGCTGAAGACCCTTTTTGCTTTTTGCTAAACCCTTCAGCCATTTCCCCAACTTCGGTGCGCTGCTGGTGACGAATCTCAGTAGCAAACTTTTCCAGCGATGAGCCGAGTAAAGCCAGTGCGGTTACATATTGAGCATGACGGTCACGTTGCAAAACCTGAGTCGAGATTTTGGCGCGTTTAAGCCCAAGACGTTTACATACTGCTGACTCAACCCGAGGATCAATGTTAGCAAAATTACCAACTGCACCGGATATTTTCCCCACAGCAATTGCTTTTGCCGCCTGTTGGAAACGCTCTTGTGCTCGCTGTAGTTCAGTATACCACATAGCAAACTTCAGCCCTATTGTTGTCGGCTCAGCCAATACGCCATGTGTACGCCCCATACAAGGGGTCATCTTATATTCTTGAGCCAGTTTCTTAATTTCTCTAAGAGCTATTGCTATTTTTTTATCAATAATTTCCGACGCTCGTTTGAGATTCAATGACAACGCAGTGTCTAAAGCATCCGAGGAAGTCATCCCAAAATGTAGATATTTAGAATCCTCACCAACATATTCTGCCACTGAAGTAAGGAAAGCAATGACATCATGGTTGACCTCTGCCTCGATTTCTTCGATGCGTTTTATGTCAAACTTAGCTTTCTTTTCAATTACATTGAAGGATTTCTGCGGAATGATTTTGAGCTTCGCCATTGCTCTGGCAGATTCAATTTCTACTTCCAACCAAGTCCCAAACTTCGCTTCTTCAGTCCAGAGTGCTCCCATCTCTGGCAATGTATATCTATCTATCACTAACTTTTACCCGCCTTTTTATAATCTTCGAGGAACTTAGCCAATCCAATGTCTGTTTGTGGATGCTTTATCAATTTGGATATAACACCATAAGGCATAGTAATGACATCAGCTCCAATCATCGCCGCCTCAATCACGTGTAATGGATGTCGCACTGATGCTACCAATACCTCGGTTTCAAAGAGATAATTGGAAAATATCGTAACAATCTGATTAATTAATTCCATCCCACTTTGTGAAACATCATCGAGTCTTCCGATAAAGGGAGACACAAAAGTTGCCCCGGCTTTAGCCATCAACAATGCCTGAGATGGTGAAAATACAAGTGTGGCATTTGTTTTGATTCCTTCGTTGCTGAGAGATTTAACCGCTCGTAAACCTTCAAGAATAGTTGGTATTTTGACTACAATATTATCAGCAATATCTGCAAGACTCATCGCTTCTTTCATCATTCCATCATATTCGGTCGCCAAAACTTCAGCCGAGACTGGTCCAGGAACAATTTTACATATTTCTGTCAATAATTCACGATAAGGGGCTTTTTCTTTCGCCGCCAAAGATGGATTAGTAGTAACACCGTCAAGAACTCCCATAGCTGCGGCTGATTCTATCTGTTCGATATTCGCCGTATCAATAAAGAACTTCATATCTCAAATCCCTTCAATAGTTAACCGTCACAAGGTACAATCCCTGAGGCGGAGCTGTGAAAACTACACGTTTATCCGTTGGAACGCTTAAAATATCGGCGAACCTATCCAAAGTCAAGTTTTCCCGATGGTTATCAGATTTAATAGTCGCCAAATTGACCATAGCTCCGACAAGAATGCGTACCATGTTGTGCAGGAAACGATTACCGCGTATTTCAAATACTAATAACGGTCCTACCAAAGTCCACTTCGCAGTATGAATAATGCAATGATTATCCTCTTTTCTTGAGGAGACTACGCAAAAAGGGCTAAAATCATGTTCTCCGACTATGAATTCTGCCGCAGATTTTAACTTGCTAAAATCCAAATCTCGCTCAATTTCCCAGCGCAACTCACGAAAAAGCGCTGACCTCTCAGTCCCAATAAGGTATCGATAACGTTTCCAGAGAGCATGTTTGCGGGAATGGAAATCTATAGACACTTCGTATGATTTCTTTACTCGTATGTCATCATCGAGATAAAAGTTGAGGGCCTCTTTGTATTTTTCCGGTTCGATGTGATGATTAATCCGAAAATTTGCTGTCTGCCCCAAAGCATGTACTCCGGCATCAGTGCGACCAGCTCCTATAAGATTCACTTTTTGACCAGTAGTCTGAAAAATGGCGTTTGTCAGTTCTCCCTGTATTGTTTGTTGATTTGCTTGAATTTGCCAGCCGGCATAAGCAGTCCCGCGATATTCGACTAAAAGCTTTATATTTCTCTCAGACATCACAATAAGTTACTAAAAAAAGTCCAACAACAGCCACAGTAGCAACAGTTACAAATACCCACTCCCTCAAACCAAAACTCATACGTGAGTATGATGTCCGCTGGACGTCTCCCCTGTATCCTCGTGCTCCGATTGCCAACGCCAGTTCATCAGCCCTTTGCAAAGCCGACACGAATACAGGAATAATAATACACACAGTTTTCTTAATACGACTAAACACTGAACCGGAGAATCTCACACCACGAATAATCTGTGCATTTCGGATAGTAATAAACTCTTCATACAAAACCGGAATAAACCTGATTGCCATAAATAGGATTAAGGCAAGGTCCTGCACTGGAATACGTAACCGATGTAATGGCGACAGGATTCGTGCAAAGGCGTCCGCCAGCTCAGATGGGGAACTTGTAAGCGTGACCAGAAACGCAATAGACACAAACAAAATCAAGCGGAGCGAATAAAAACCAGCCATTTCAACAGCTCCGATTGTAATCCCAAAACCAAACACCTTAAACAACACCTCTGTCCCAACACCAGAAAAAACAAGATGATATAATGATGTAATCAATGCCAGGATAAGAATCGGCCTAAAATTGCCGATAAGTTTCGCTGGAGTTACGCCGGATTGCAATAAGCCAACGAAGAGAGTACTAAGAATCACAATATAGAAAAGATATGATGATGTCATTAAAGCAAGTATCAAAATCACTGTTACCGGTACCATTTTAGCTCGTGCATCCAACCGATGAAGGTAGGAATGGTGTGGGCGGTATTGCCCAAGAAGGATTGGTGCCGATTCAAACATACAGTTATAATGATTCTTTTAAGTAAAAATAAGTAGGGTAAGTATGGCTGTCAACTTTCCGACTCAGGCTTATTATCCTTATCCTCAGTAGAAGTAACGGAATGCGGCCTTTCAGTATCGCAAAGAGGGCAATCAGCACAGGACGGCTTACGTCTCCGTCGACGAATAAAATAATTCAGCAGGTACCCAACTGCCAACACCAATAGAATTAACACAACAATATATTGCCACAAAACTTCCACTAATTAACAAACCCTTCCAGGAATTGATAAACTCCCAACGCTAAGACATAAGCCAGTACTGTCATATAAGTAAACGTTCCCCATGCATACCACCATGATGACGTTTCTTTTCGAATCGTAACCACTGTTGCCCCGCACTGTAAACATAGAGCAAAAAATACCATAATGGAAAGAGCTACAGCAGGAGTAAAGACAAGCTCACCCTGACGAGGACCATCCTCCCAGCGTGCTTGACGCATTTTGTTGATAAGTGACAATGATTCTTCATCGGTTTCAGTGCCAAGGTTATATACTGTTCCTATTGTAGCAATAGCAACTTCCCTGGCAGGGAAAGCAGCCAAAATAGCCATCGTTATTTTCCAATCCCATCCCAGCGGTTTAAATACTGGTTCAATGGTTTTCCCTATTCGTGCAAGCAATGAATTACGTAGATGCGTACCTGCTTCGGAATTCTTGAGTTCAGTCAAAGTCGCTTCGGTTGCTAACTTATGGCGTCGTATCTCATATAAAGCTTCAATCTGATTGTATAGCTCGGGATACTGCTGATTCATTTGTGACCGAATAAGCGCCAATTCTTCTATACTTTTACTAACTAAAAAACTTTCTCTGATATTGTCAACGGTATTTTGTACATCTAATTGTGCAGAGTTATAGAATTTTTCCAAACTAGAACTATAAATCGAGGTGGTTTCTTTTAATTCGAGATTTACATCCTCGGTTTGAGATGCAAACTTTTTGGTAATATCTCCATCATGAGGAAAATAACTTAAAGCCCAAACAATAATCGTTATAGCCAGTATGACAGTTCCAGCTCGCCACAGAAACGATTTAGCTCGGTTAAGCACTCGGATAGATACAGAGTGTACAGTTGGAACTTTGTATGAGGGTAATTCCATTAGGAATGAGCCCCGTTCTGTTCTGAAAATAACCATCTTTAGAATAAAAGAGACAATTATAGCTACTACTATCCCCAATAGGTACAGAGAAGAAAGCACAATGCCCTGAAGATTGAAAATCCCCAAGTAGGTTATGTGTGGTATAAAAGCCGCAATCATAATAGCGTAAATAGGCAATCTTGCAGAGCAGGTCATAAGCGGGGCAATCATAATTGTAATGTAGCGAAGTTTTCTATCCTCGATAGTACGAGTAGCCAAAATACCCGGGATAGAACAGGCAAACGATGATAGCAAGGGAATAAAAGATTTTCCAGAGAGTCCACACCAACGGAAAAGACGATCCACTAAAAAGGCGGCTCGCGTCATATAACCAGAATCTTCAAGAATAGCAATAAAGAGAAAAAGAATGCCTATTTGAGGTAGAAATATCAATACCGACCCTACCCCGCCAATTATACCGTCAGTCAATAACGACTGCAACGGTCCGGGAGGCATTACGGCTTGTACCTGTGATGCCAGCCACCCAAAAGAACTATCGATGAGATTCATCAATGGTTCCGCCCAACTGAAAATCGACTGAAATACAATAACCATAGTCAGAAGAAGAATAATAGGTCCCAATATTGGATTTAGAAGAACTCTGTCAATTCTTTCAGATTTTGAAGTCTTAGCTGGACTTACGATATCTACTACTTGATTAAATATCTTCGAGGCTTTTACACTAAGCGCTCCTGTTTCAGTTAAAGACAACGAACCATGCACTTCCCGTATTCGGTGACGCCCTTTTTGAAGAACATCCACTATTGCCGGTTCTTCTTTCAAAAAACGTTTTTCAGCTGGAGAGTCAGCATCAAATATCACCCTCAAATACTCAGCTCGATTACGATGCCTACTATTTGATTTATCAGATAATTTTTCAATGAGATGCTCCGTCTCAGAACCATAATTGATTCCCACAGATTTCGGATGGCTGTTTGAAAGATCAGCAACGGCTTCCTTCAATTCTTTAATCCCCACTCGATGGTTGCCAATGACTGGCACAACACGTATTCCGCCAAGGGCTTGCGACATCTTCTTGAAGTTTATCTTCATCCCGCGCTTTTCAGCTATATCAACCATATTAACCGCAACCACTGTGGGACAACCAATCTCGAGTACCTGAAGCAAGAAAGCGAGACTTCGCTCAAAATTGGTAGCATCCAGTACACAAACTATCCCATCGGGGACATTATTATCCTTAAGACTCCCAATTAATGCTGCTACAGCAATATCTTCATCGGGAGAGAACGCTGAGAGAGAATATGTTCCAGGAATATCAACGAGATTGAATGTACGCTTGTTTGTAGAACCAACCGAAAATCTGCCGTAGACTTTCTCAACCGTAACCCCGGGATAGTTGGCTACGCGTTGGTTAAGCCCCGTAATACCATTAAAAATAGTGGTTTTACCACAATTAGGGTTACCACAAATAGCAATAGTGCTCACACTTTTGACAGAATCTGCGGTACTCTGGTTGGTCATTGAATTTATTCCAACTATTGACTACTTATCCAATTCAACAGCCACAAGGGAAGCTTCCGATTTTCTAAGTATAATACTGTTAGAGCCAATACGAATCTCGAGAGGATCCTGAAAAGGTGCATTACGGATATAGACGATTAACCGCCCAGGTTGAATACCAAGTTCAAATAACCTGCGAACCATCTTTGTGTCATCTAAAAAACCTACAACCCGTCCGCTCTGTCCGGGTGTCATCATATTCAGGTATGTCATCCTTTACTACCTCACTCTTGTACTTTATTTTCTTGTGCTGATTTCAATATTGGTGATTCAGCAGGTATTTTTTCATTAATCGAATAATTGCGATTGTCAGCTCGGCAATCATCACATAAACCGTGGATTTCTATCTTGAAAGATTCTGGCAAGAAGTTTTTCTCTCCTGCCACATCAACCAAAAGGCTAACGATTTTATCTACATTAAATTCTACAAGTTTCTTACATTTTGTACAGAATAAATGACCGTGAGCAATCTGTGTCGTCCTATCATATCGAGTAACACCATTACCGATATTAACCTCCTGAGCCAGTCCGATCTTGCAAATAAGCTTAAGATTGCGCCAAACAGTACTATACCCTATAGATGCGTCTAACTTTCGAATCTCATCATAGAGTTCATCAACTGAAATATGTCCGCTCTGCTCAAAAAAAACGCGAAAAATCAGTTCCCGTTGAGAAGTCATTTTTAAGCCTTTTGACTTTAGTAACTTACGCATCCTTAACACCAAGCTTAATTAACTAAATGAAAACAAATATCATTTTCAAATATCGGTATATTCCCCTGAAAGTCAAGTCTTTTTTTCAAAATCTTCAATAAAGACAACATACGTATGTCGTTGCCATAACATAAGATAGCAAGCCATTAGAAATATATTGATATGTGTGGCTTTTTATGGATGATCTAACAAATCACAATAGATGAAAATGAGATGAGTAGTCTATTTCACAAGAATCATTTTCTTTGTAACTGCCTCATCACCTCGAGTAAGACGATAGAAAAAGACTCCTGAACCAACTTGTTTACCACTGCGACTGACTCCATCCCATTCAACCTTATAGCATCCAGGAGTTTGGATCTTATCAACCAGAGTGATAACTTCGCGCCCTAAGACATTATAGATTGTAAGTTTCGTACGGTTGGAGTATTCCCCAATACTACCAGTAGCACGCAAAGTATACGAGATTGTAGTTGTTGGATTAAATGGATTAGGATAGTTCTGATTTAGTACAAAAGTTGAGGGCAAGGATGAAGAAGACTGTTCACTATGTACTTTTTTCGTAAAGTCGCCGAAATATTTCATCGCTCGTGATACCAAGGTATCGATAGTATCAAAATCTCCAAAGTTGTTTTGGGTTTTGATATACTCAACAGGAAAAGATAGCAGTATGGTCTTGTAATTACCACTGAAAGTTACTCCATAGTACACATTGGTATCTGCCGACCGAATAGCCACTTCACCGCCGTTGACAGCATTGAAATAGCATTGCGACTGCATATTTACTCCATTGCGATACCGATAGCTTGTTCCCTCTCCAAACACATTATTATCCACACCATCGAAATGGAACCAGAACTTGTTGCCTACTATTTCAGCATGGAGGTAATCTGTCAAAAATGATGGGGATAGTGTATTAATGTCGTCTATACCGGAAAAAGTAGATAAGAACAAGTTATTTCCGTTATCGAGGAATCCCTTCATTGCAACTATGTCATCACTGGAGAATATGTTTTCAGCGGAATCGCCAGTATGCCAAAAAACCATAGGATACTGTAGCAAATCGTCTATGCTTGGTGAGCCGCTGGATGCCTTGGTCCATGTGCGAACAGGAACATGCAAATTTTCGAAAGCACTCTGAATATAAGTTTCATAGTCTTGTCCACGATCGTCATCAACTATAAGCACCTGTGGTGTTCCCAACTCAACTTCAAAATCAAAAGTAGCCGTAAACTCTCCTGAACCCGGTGTTGATTTCAGCGAATCAGTAGTAATTGTCAGAGAAAATGAATCAATCACCGATGTGAAATCATTAGCAAGCCGAAACTCAATCGGTATGAGATTACTTCTTTCCTGTCCAAATAGGTCCGCATTGAAAGGTACTGTCTGGGTGATAAATTCAACTTCAGGATTGTCTGTACTGAGTGCCGCTCTGATATTGTACGAATTGCGCATACGATTAGTAACAGTGCAAAAAAACTGGATTGTCTCTCCGGCTTCGAGTATTCCATCTCCGTCACCACCCTGAGTATCATCAAACACCAGCGGAGTCAATCCGTCCAGTTCAATCCATGGACGGGAGTATCCCTCATCGGCATCAAAATCAGCATACATGAGAGAATCAGAATTGCTGATATTCCAGAGACCAAATTTCGTCACTATGTCCAAGTTCGTTTGGCTGTTAGGCGTCGATAGGTTATGCCATTCGTTTTTATTTGCAACACCGGGAAATGGGTCACCACCATCACCATAATTATATTTAACAGAGGCGAGAGCATCAACTCCATCGGCCTGTTCAAGAGCTACGAAATAGCGGGACGGCATAGTATTATTTTGAGGGGCATCCGTATCAACATGATAGATACACAAGCCAGCACCAGGCAGACATTTATCAAATCCCATCTTTTGGCGGTTTTCAATAAGCCAGTATTCACTTGAGTCATACTGAAGCTTGTAAACTACAGGGTTATACTCAACTGCTGGAATCTGTGCATGATGAAGATTAGTAGTCAAGTGCTGTGGTTCTACAAAGCCAACGATATCCTTGCAATAAGCATCCAAATGAGCTGGTTTTTTAGAACCTCTTAGGTAGTTGCCACGAGCCATCAGAGACCAGTTACCAAGACCATCAGAACCCTCATGTCCTGAAAGAAAATAATTAATATCATATAAATCAGGTAGCCCAAGGAAATGGCCATACTCATGACAAAACACTCCTATTGGAGAAAGCACTGATTTATTGAATTCAAGAGTTTCCTCAGGATTCATAGTGTAGTTATCAATAAGAATGCCATTATAAGTACGGGGAATCCTCAGAGTAGATTCATGTGACCAAATACCGTACCCTCCTTCTTCAGCTCCACGCCCAGCATGAATAATGATTATACCATCGCAATAACCGTCATTATTGGCATCATAATCAGCGAAATTAGCCCCGGCTTCATGAGCAGCATCAACAGCATCTACAGCCAAATCGCGAGCACGCGCCATAATTCCGACACCGCTTTCATTAGCTTCATACCAAGCATAGGTTTTGGGCATCATCAACCAGCCAAAGATATCTCCCTCTATGTAAAATTTGCCATAGGAGTTTTCCATATAGTAATCTGTCATCGAACCGGTAGGATTGAAAATGGAGTCATTTTCACGATCGGAAAACAAGATTGAATCAAACTGGTTTGGTTTTCCAGCAACTCCCTGATCGTAGTGGCGCCAGTCGGGAAACTCTACCAGAATGCAAATGACCTTAACGGTATCTATGGTATCGCCTTGAAGAGCCAATCTGTCATTGTAATCCTTCTTATCGAACACAGGATGTTCAACGGGAGCCCCTCCCCCACGCTGCTGAAATGATTTCCACAAATTCAGCTTTTCCTTGAGGACACCATCATTTTTCCACTTTTCGACAGCTTCCTCAGTCGGTGCTACTGACAAAACTGAGGTTGCTAATAAAAGAATAACTGTCAGTATCAGTATCGAAATTGTTGTATATTTTACTATCATTGTTTA
Organism: Candidatus Zixiibacteriota bacterium; assembly: GCA_034659895.1. Taxonomy (GTDB): domain Bacteria; phylum Zixibacteria; class MSB-5A5; order GN15; family FEB-12; genus B120-G9. Next base: position 5,651 of record JAYEIF010000241.1, on the reverse strand, counting down.
GATCTTTTGAAGTGCCTTGCTGTAGGTTTTGTCATATTTAAATGACGTTTCCAACCACCAAAGCACCAACAGTGTTTACTTCAAAAATAACATCTTTCTTGTTTCTGACTGCGATGGTGTACTCAGTTTGTAGAAATACACGCCGGTAGCTACCGCATCATCTTTTTCATTAACAGCATCCCATTCAAACCTGTGTGAACCAGAGTCCAGATAACCGCTGTATAGGGTTTTTACGCGACGTCCTAATATATTGAAAATTTCAAGCGTTACTTCTGTCCCGCAAGTAAGGTTAAAATCTATATTGGTAGTAGGATTGAATGGATTTGGATAATTCTGATGAAGTTCACAACGCACCGGAAGAATATCGTTGTCGGTATCGGTTACATTCGTGCTGATTCTGTACAAATCATGAGCCGAATTTGTATTAGCAATCAACGCTTCATACGTACTTCCGCCAACCATCGCCAGAGCAATCTCAACTGAATCATTGCTCAATACAGTTAGTGCTCCTGACCCAACAATGAACAACCAATCTCCCGCAGTTGTATCATTTGTTTCATTAACTGAAGACGAAGAAATTGACTCAAATAGATTAGAGTCTGAGAAACAAGACTCGGTCACGCTATTGTTTATAGCGCAAGAGGAATTGATATTGGATAGACCAACAAGGCCAACATAAGGACCAGAATCTGTAATCTGATACATAAGATTAATATTGGAATCATGGACAACTCTATCATTCTCTTTCATCAGGTCATAGTCAACCATCATTCCAAAACTAAGCCCTTCTATATCGTCTTCGGTATTGTTGATAATGTGATATCTGAAAATTACCATGCCATTGTCATCAATGTAGGGATAGCTAATTGTCTCTTGACGAATCGTAATTCCACTGAGAATATCGTTCGTCATATCTGAAAACACTGCAACCCGGTGATCCCCATTTTGCGCTCCAATATATGAATCAGAAAGTTGGGAGTTAGGGGCGAAATCTGACGGAGCATAATGTCCCAGACTGTCACGAATCGAAGTCGAAAGGTTTGCGGCATCATGGCCAAGGATAATTCCGGCTTCGTATAGGAGATTATTACTCCCATTTACTCGGAATCCATCGCCATCGACATTGTAAATCGACCCAGATGCGAGTCCATACTGTGCAAAGTCCGACACGGTCAGGTCTATCTGGTTAGTAGAGTGAGTAGCGAAAATTCCACCCGGCGATATACCGACTTCCAATATAAACTCTACTGTGTCGGCTGGGCTAAAAAAGGTAGATTCGATACATAGATTCAACGGGATTTCTATTCCATTATATAGATTGTCGTTAAGACAAATTGTAAACGGAGTTGTGGCAGTGGCAAGATGACTTTCATGACCAAAGGAGAAACTGGACTCTTCAGAAAGAATAGTTGCGCCATCAATATCAGTAGAAATAAGATTGCCGTTCACTGTACCAATCAGGTTTGAGGAAGAAGTAATAATCAAATTTAATTCAAAAGTCTCCCCCGGTGAGGCTATGCCATCATCAGAGATATTCATATCGGACAATTCGAAATCGATAGCGTTTGGATCCGGTAAGTTTTTTATCAACTCGGAGGCATCTACTAATCCATGCCCATAAGCGTTATCTTCACCGGCCTGTCCGAGATCAACAGCAGATGCAATCAGAGCATTCTTGATTTCTTCTACTGTAGCATTAGGGTTATACTGACGCATGAGAGCAACCAGTCCTGCAATATATGGAGCCGCCATTGACGTCCCGCTCATTACTTTGTATCCACCATCTTTGTCTGAAGAACGAACAGAAACACCAGGGGCTACTACTTCCGGTTTGATTTCATTCTCATCACAAGATGAAGGTCCCCGACTGGAGAAACCGGCGATTTCGGAGTTGTTGTCAACAGCTCCAACGGCAAAAGATGTCAGCGGAGTCAGAGACATATCAGCTGGATTGCGCATAGTAGTTGAATTGGGTCCTTCATTACCAGCAGCAAATACAGTTACAATCCCAGCCGCTTCAACATTGCTTATCACTGTTGTGAATGTCTGATCGCAGGGTGTGAACAATCCTTTTGGAATACCCCAACTATTGAGAATAACATCAGGTACATCCTCGGTCGTTGTAGAATCACCATCAGGATCAAGCGCCCATTGGAATGCTTCAATAATATCAGAAATCGTGGTATTAAGGTCACGTCCCTGATCAATAACACCAGCGCTTATCCACTCAGCATCCGGAGCCACGCCAATAGTGTCATCGTCGACAGAGCCAACCATAATACCCATCGTATGGGTACCGTGGCCAATTTTATCAGTAGGATTAGAATCAGGCCTTACTTTTGAGAACCATGATGCTGACAATTCAGCATTGTTACCACGCCATTTGAGCGCTAAAGCAGGATGATCCTGTTCCACACCTGTATCGAAAGAACAGATAAGACGACCAGTTCCAGTCAAACCCTTTTGCCACAGAGACGGAACATTCAATAATTGAAGCTGTGTTGAAACTGAGGCTGACACCATTGGAGCAGTCTTTATTTCAACTGGAGATTCATAACTTAGAGTAGCGTTCTCAACTACTAATTCAAGGCTGCTCATTGTCGCCAATGTTTCCAAATGAGAGACAGGCAATCTGGCGGTCATAGCTGGGACCACCCAGTATTTTTTAACTGGTTGCGCGGACCGAGAATTCAGAAATCTTAATATTAAATCTGCATCAGGTGTCTGATAAGCTCGAAGCGTTGATGTTATTTCCTGAATAAGCTCATGATGAGAAAGCCCTTTTGTCTCAACCTTGCTGATTTGATTTTTCAAACCAGATCCATCAAGAAATACGACAATATCGACCAAACTATCTGAAATACTATTTGAATTCGAAACCAGACGTTCCAAACCGGGAGAAAGCACAGGTGACATAGCCCTAGTTAATGGAGTCAGACCAAAAATGGCTGCTATCACAAAAAACAATAAAATATAGCGCAAATTCACTTTCATTCAACTTCCTCCTGCATAATCCTTATCTCTTTTGAGCAAAGGTTGTGCCACAGGAGTGCTATTTCAATACGTTTGAAAACTATGCATCTATATGCTAACTGAAATCCATGTAGAGCTGTAAGCTGCACAACCACAGGTAGATAGGAAATACTGAATCACAGCCCAATAAACAAATGCAGACTAACTTCATTTGCACAGTATGCAATATTGAGCTATACTGCACATAGTTGATAAAATCACAGCATCTTTTTTAAGAGCTATTTGCTAATAACTGCCTATATTATGATGATGTTTGCAACAAACGCTTCAGGTCGAAGAGTTCTAAAACCACTAACAATAGTGTTGATACTTACCGTTGTAGTCAGGATAATCTATCTCCTGATATATCAGAATATACCTGAATGGGACCAGCTAACAGTTGACAATAACTATCATCATCACTTGGCTCAGTCTATCGCTAATGGAAATATTTTTGGTGATACAACTTATTTTCGTGCTCCATTTTATGTCTTTTGCTTAGGGTTGCTTTATGCTGTGTTTGGAACTTCACTTTGGGTAGGACGACTTTTTGGAATCGCAATTGGTATTGTCTCCGTGTTTATGACATATCTGCTGGGGAGACGTATAGCCAACAAGCGAGTTGGAATTATTGCCGCATTGATCCACGCTGTATATCCATTGACTCTTTACTTTGAAGCTGAGTTACTGCTCGACCCACTGTTCACACTTCTGTTGCAAATCGTTGTCTACTTACTGATAATCTGGCTTGAAAAGAAGACACCTCACAAGGCATTAGCTGTCGGTCTGATTCTCGGATTGGCTGCTATTACACGTCCCACTGCACTTGTCATATTACCACTACTGATTATTGCAGCTATTATTTACCGTAAAAGCATACCTAAATATGCGATTCAACTTTCACTTTTTGTAATTGGATCGGGCTTGGTAATTATACCGGTATTTGCACGCAATCTTGCTATTGCAAATGATCCTGTATTAATCTCCTCTCAAGGTGGAATCAACTTTTATATTGGCAACAACGCTAAGGCAGATGGAGTATCGGCTGTCCTTCCGGAACCTATGGGACACAATTGGCAGTTGAGACAAATCAAATTTGAAGCTGAACAAGAGACTGGACGAGAACTCAAACCGGGCGAAATATCATCCTATTGGGCTTCTCAGGGATGGCAGTGGATTGTTAACAACCCATTTGATTTTATAATGCTGTATCTTGAAAAAATATATCGTAATTTCGCAAACTATGAAATATCCAACAATCGGAATTTGGAGATATTCTCAGGACATCATCCAATTTTGAAATATAATCCTCTTTGCTTTGCAATCCTGTTGGGATTTGCAGTAATCGGTGTTTTCTGTGGATGGCGTTACATATCAATACGTTTGATTCTGTTGTTAATGCTACTTTATATTGCTATTGGAGCGTTTTTTTTCTTTAACAGCCGTTTTCGATTGCCGCTTCTCCCATATTATTTCGTACTATCGGGAATCGGCCTGTCACATTTTATTACAAAACCACACCCACCGCTGAAGTCTCTTGTAAACCGAGGAGCTATAATCGCAGGAGTCATAATAATATCCTGCCTTCCTTTAGTTCCACTACCTGCCGGTTCATCACCGTACTCTTCCACTTCTGTTGGCCTATATCACTATTCACACGGAAACTATAATATTGCTCTAGTTCATTATCAACGAGCCATGGCTATTGACAGCACATTTCCTGAAATAAATCTAAATGTTGGTGCGTGTTTTTTGCGTCTTGGTGAAGTCGATTCTTCCCGTTATTATTTCGAGCGCGAAATTAGATTCCATCCAAATCGCTCTAAAGGCTACTCCAATCTTGCATCAACATATCTTATCGAAGATAGAACTCGTAAAACTATTCGATTCGCATCCAAAGCAGTAGCATTACAACCATATAACATAACAAGCCAAATCTTACTCTTACGGAGTCTCTTCGCAGACAGCTCAGTTGAAAATTCATCCTGCTTGGAAGCTGCTCACAAAGCGGCCGAAGCAACCGAATATGACATCTACCTGCTGAATGAAACCGCAATATTATTAACAAAACGAGGTATGATTGATTCTGCGCGAGAAACACTGGCTATGGCAATAAAAACCACTCCACCAGCAATTGAAACAGATGATGAGGCATTCGCACTGGTATTTCGCAACAGCCATAGAAATATTATTCTCCAGCGCGCAAAAGCTTACTATCAATTAGGTTATCTTGAAGGGGTATTAAAAAACTACGGCCAATCTATTAGTTATAGCATCAAAGCTATAGAGCTTGATAGTGATTTGGCAGAAGCATATATCAACTTGATTAGCGCATATATCTCAACCGGACAGACAATAGAAGCAGATTCACTTCTATCGATATCTCATAAGAAATTTCCGAACAATCCTTACTTTGACAAATTCTAATAAGCTGAGGCTACACATATTAAAACAAGGGACCGAGAAATCTCGGCCCCTTTGTATATTTACTATGGGTTAAACAGAGCTGAAATAATTTACTTCGTAAAACGTTTCGGATCCCATGCATCCTCTCCCGTCTCTTCACGATAAAGCCTATCGTTGCGCTCCCAGTAACGTTGGCGCATCTCCGATAATGAGACATTCTTTCCAGCATCATT
>JAYEIF010000240.1:0-7436 GCA_034659895.1 Candidatus Zixiibacteriota bacterium | reverse complement strand
ACCATGGCGTTACCGCCATACTTAAATAGAATTATTGGCTTATTATAGATATTTTTACTTTGCATATATTTAAGTGTAAGGCTATTACTTTTTTAATTTAAGAACAACATCATATTTTATCTAATATATCAGCTTTCTGTATGAAAGAAAAGAATAAAATTATATGCAATATATTGCTGATGGTCATTCAACTATTTAGTCCTTGCTGAATAATTCTTTACTATGAACCACAATCTCCCCGCCTTTGGCGGGCGCGCCCGCCTGTCAAGCGGACAGGTAGCGGGCGGCCTTGTGCTGACGTGCCTGTCGGCGCACAGGAAGTGCGCCGTGGCGTGTCGCCCGTTTCTATACACACACCTGTCTGCGACAGGCAGGGCGGAGACAAGTTGCAGATAAATGAAAAGTCGGATTCTATGGGAATGCTATTGACCCTCTCCCTATGAGAGTGAGGGCTTCGTTGCGTGTAGTATTATTGCGCAACATACCACGTACCGCAGAGGTAACAATTCGGCTACCTGGTTTTTTTATTCCCCGCATAGTCAAACAGAGATGCTCTGCCTCTACGATAACTAAAACGCCCTTGGAATTCAGAGCTTTGACCATAGAGTCTGCAATCTCGGAAGTCATACGTTCTTGCACCTGTAAACGATGTGAAAGAATATCGATTACATTGACCATATTGGAGAATCCCGCCACTTTGTCGTTTCGCGGGATGTAAGCAATATGCACTTTTCCAAAGAACGGCAACAGATGATGCTCACAAAGCGAATAGAACGAGATATCCTTAAGGATTATCATCTCGTCCTTATTGCTTGTTGTGTATTTTCGTAATTCGGTAGCAGGGTCTGCGGTATATCCTGAGAGTACTTCCTCGTAGTATTCCGCTATGCGTTCGGGGGTACGTTTCAGACCTTCGCGTGAAAGGTCTTCACCAATTCCCTCAAGAATTAACCTTACACCTTTTTCAATTTTTGAATGCTCAAATCCCATTTGCTAAACTTCCGGAGTATGTGTTGGAGACGTTACTGACTCAACATCTCCCGGGAGACGACCAATGATTTCGTCAACCTCATCACTATCGACAATCTCTCTTTCGAGCAGAACCTTTGCCAGTTGATGAAGGTTTTCAAGGTTATTAGTGAGAATATCACGGGCTTTACTTTCGGCTTTTTCAATTACGTCCCGTATTTCGCTGTCAATCAACTTAGCCGTAGCTTCTGAATAATCCTTCTGCTGAGCCATCTCACGTCCGAGAAAAATGTGTTCTTCAGTGTGTCCGAGAGTAACTGGTCCAATTTTGTCTGACATTCCCCAATTGCAGACCATTTTCCTTGCAATCTTTGTAGATCGTTCCAAATCATTGCCAGCACCGGTACCTAACTGATTAAAAATAATCAGCTCAGCTACCCGTCCTCCCATCAATACAGCCAGAGTAGCTTCGAGATACTCTTTAGAATGTGTATGCTTTTCATCAACCGGTAACGATTGAGTAACGCCAAGAGCCATACCACGTGGAATAATTGACACTTTATATACAGGATCAGCCAAAGGCATAAACTTAGACACAAGAGTATGCCCGGACTCATGGTAGGCGATAGTTTTCTTTTCTTCGTCGGTAATGACCAATGACTTACGAGTTGTCCCCATCATAACCTTGTCTTTGGCTTCCTCAAAATCGTTTATAGTAACCTCATCGTGGTCTTGACGGGAAGCTAATAAAGCGGCTTCGTTGACGATATTAGCCAGGTCTGCGCCCGTCATTCCGGGTGTGCCCCGGGCAAGCATACTGAGATCAACATTCTCAGCCATCTTTATTTTGCGAGTGTGCACTTCAAATATCCCCTCCCTGCCTTTGATATCAGGATTTGGTACAACGATCTGACGATCGAATCTTCCCGGACGCAACAGAGCCGGATCGAGCACATCAGGACGATTAGTAGCGGCTATCAGTATTACACCCTCATTTGACTCGAATCCGTCCATTTCAACCAAAAGTTGATTGAGAGTTTGCTCACGTTCATCGTGTCCGCCTCCAAGCCCAGCTCCTCGATGGCGGCCAACAGCGTCGATTTCATCGATGAAGATAATACACGGAGCGTTCTTTTTACCCTGTTCAAACAAATCACGAACACGGCTTGCGCCAACCCCAACAAACATCTCGACAAAGTCAGAACCTGACATTGAGAAAAATGGTACTTTTGCTTCACCTGCAACCGCTCTTGCCAGAAGGGTTTTACCGGATCCTGGTGCTCCAAGAAGCAGTGCTCCCTTGGGAATCTTACCGCCAAGCTTTTGGAACTTACCCGGCTCTTTGAGAAACTCAATTATTTCCCCCAGCTCTTCTTTTGCCTCGTCAGTTCCGGCGACATCATCAAAAGTAATCTTTGGCTGTTCACCTGTCATAAGTTTAGCCTTACTCTTACCAAATGAGAACAACCCTTTTGTGCCACCACCTCCCTGCATCTGACGAATGAAAAATAACCAAATAAAAACTAGTATTACCCATGGCGCAGCCGCCAGTAAATAGGACAAAAATGCACTTTCCGTATTGGCTACAATTCGGACACCTTGTTCCTCGAGACGGTTTACCAACGCATAGTTGTAATCAGGGAATGGAATTCGAGTTTTGAACTTACTGTAAGTAGTACCGCTTGAACTGGACTCGAATGAATGGGCTTCTTTCAAAGTCCCCTCAAGTTCCTGTTCTTTGAAAGCTACTTCTTCGATGTTTGCATTATCAATTTGAGTGACAAACTCCGAATATGTAATCTCGACACGCTCATTGTTAAGATTGTTGACGTAACTCCATCCGACTATAACTATGAGCGCCAGAGCCAGCCAGAAAAGCAATGACCGACCTTGCTTTTTAAATCCACTCGACTCCTTTGAGCGATCGTCACGATTCTGCCCCGACTGGCGAGAATCTTTCTTATTACCAAATATTGACACCTATACTCCGTTGTAATTTCAGTGTTCTTCCAAGTATTTATACAATATATCGGTACAAGTATTCAAAAACATTGGATTAGTTACCAGTTTCTTATTCTTCTACCACCCGACCAATGAATGGGAGATTACGATATTTTTGGGTATTGTCAAGGCCAAATCCAATTATGAATTCATTACCAACCGTAAACCCCTTATACTTAATATCCAGCTCCCACCGATGATTTGCTGGTTTATCAATAAGCGTTGCTACTTCAACCGACTGTGGCTCTTGATGTTTGAACTCCTCAATTAACGAGGATACTGTTCGCCCCGAGTCCACAATTCCCTCTACTATCAATATATGACGTTCTTTTATGGGTATATTGATGTTGCTTTCGAAATATATCTCTTTGTCCTGTTTTGTTCCGTTTCGATAAGAAGCTGCTGATATAAAATCAATGTCGAGCGGCAGATTAATAACTCGCATCAGATCTGACATGAACACTATGCAACCTTTAAGGACTCCAACCAACAAAGGTATCTTACCAGCGTAATCACGGGTAATCTCTTTGCCCAATTCATCAATCCGTTTTGCAATTGTTTTCTGATCCAGCAATAACTTAAGTGGCTGTTTGTCAGCCTGTTTTTCTCTTGGTACATTCAAGCCTGATAACCTTTTTAGTCTTTTCATTTGTTTTTACACTGTCGGCAATTTCAAATCCGACAAGCCATACAATTCCTCGCCGATCACATACAACAGGCACCTCATCACGGTAGACCCGATGTACTCCTTTGTCGCTCAGGTAGCTGTTGATAGTTTTGCTGCCAATCATCCCGAGTGGACCAAAACGCTCACCATCTCGAATCCGACGTACTACCAGAGGCGGTTTTACTTTATCTATGTCAATAACAACACTCAAAGAACGCCTTATCCAGTGCATATCCGATTGCCTGAATTTTTCTGTGCGGTATCCAAAATTCAGGGCTATTCCCTCCAGACTGACCTCATTGTCAGTTTCCAGTTGGCGGACTTCCGAGCTAACTTCGCGCCTAAAGATAACCATCTTTTTATCTATGCGGACAGCTTGAATTTTCCCCGGAAGGGATATCGCTTTATATTTTTTCAAGCAGGCCGTATCCATCCGTTCCACAGTAACCTTATTCGGGCTGAGGCCGTTCTTAGAAGCCGCTGTCAGGCAATGCCTTAACAGGCGACGACGTAACCACTTATGATAACCACACAAAGGCTCCAGAGCAAGCTCTATTTTACCTCCAATGGAATATGATACGGTTTTTTCCAAAGCTTGTTCAACAACAGATTGCAAATACTGTTCTTCATACAGCATTGTATCCGAAAGGTTAAGCAATGCTGAATCTACTCTAGGGTTGATGTGCTCTCGAATCGACGCAAGGAGTTGGTTACGGATGAAGTTACGGCGAATATCCAAATCCTGGTTAGTCTTATCAATACAGTAGCTTAGATTGTGTTCCTCGATATATTGTAATATCTCCTTGCGAGTTACATCCAGAAGTGGCCGTATGATTTTACCTCTGTGGTGCGACATACCAAGCAACCCGATGCGTCCAGTTCCTCGCAGAATTTTGAACAGAATTGTCTCAACCTGATCATCAGCATGATGTCCCACGGCAATTTTATCATAGCCGTCCTCGGAAGCAATTCGGTCAAAGACACCATAACGGAAGTTTCGGGCGGTCTCCTCTATTCCCTTTCTGTGTTTGCGTGCCAGGACCGGAATATCTTCTCTCACAATCATTAAATCAAGCGACAGTTTGTTACAAAATGTTTGGCAGAATTCCTCCTCGGCAGCCGCTTCGTCAACTCTGATGCCATGATTTACATAGACAACACCTACAAACAGCTCCAACTCTGATTTCAGTTGATGGAGAATGTGAACCAGCGCAACTGAATCCGGACCTCCAGACAGCCCAACCAGAACGGAATTGCCCGGAGCTATCAGATTATGTTTTTTAATAGTTTTTCTGAACTTCTCAATCATTATTGGCAAGATAACAAGTAGAATGAGAATATCGAGTCAAAAGTTCACTTTTACGGCGTAATTATGGTTATCTGCGCTTTGGTTTGTGTTTTAGTCGAGTTTCTTGCTAAGTTTCTCAAGATTTTCTCTGGAGCCGATAAGCACGAGTACATCTTCTACTTCAAGGGTAGTGTTTGGTTCGGGAGCGATAGAAATACTGGCATTGCGTTTTTTTATACCAACGATATTGACACCGTAATCCTGTTTTAGGTTAGACTCAACAAGCGTCTTGCCGTTAAGCGCAGAATCTTTTGGGATAACCATTTCTTCAATAGACAAACCGCTATCGCCAAGTGTCATATGCATAAAGTCAACTACATTTGGGCGCAGTGATGCCATAGCCATACGCTGGCCACCGAGCACATGTGGAGAAACTACACGGTTTGCTCCAGCCCGTATCAGTTTCTTTTCGCCATCCTCATAATCAGCGCGAGCGATTATATTAAGGTCGGCGTTCATATACCGTGCGGTTAATGTCAGATATACATTCTGCGCTTCATCCGGCAAAGTCGAGATGAGAGTTCGTGCTGAATCTATCCCGGCGTTACGAAGAACATCATCATCGGTCGCAGTTCCTTTTATGTAGAGCAGCCCCTCGTTCTGAATGTCTTCTATAGACTTATCGTCAATCTCGATAATGACGAACGTTACGTGCTGTCGCTTGAACTCCGCCGCAACCTGGCGGCCAACCCGTCCGTATCCAGCCAGGATTAAGTGGCTGGAGAGTTTACGCAAACCTTTCTGCATTCTTCTCCTTCCTAAGAGTGATAGCAACTGACCGTGAATGACAATTTGCCCAATCGTCGCAACCATGAAAGCAACTGTTCCCATACCAATCAGGATCAGAGCAACGACAAATGCCCGCCCCATTGGATGCAACGGCGTAACTTCCTTAAAACCAACTGTTGACAGGGTAATAACCGTCATGTATATGGCGTCCATCAATCCCATCTTCTCCAAAAACATAAATCCCAGTGTCCCAACTAATATGAGTACCAGGAAAACCAGGATCCCCGCAAACAGTTTCCGGATCAGCATAGTCGATTTCTGTACACGATAGAGCATAACATTTAGAAATTTAGGCAAACTCGCTATGTATTTCTACAAAAAACTAATATATCACAAATTCTTTTAAAACATGAAATGATTGCTATTTTGCTTGACCCTTCACAGACTATTTCTTACCGATATCTTCTATGAATATAAATTCCTTCAGAAGTACTCCCCTGCGCCGATTTTTGTTTTATCATTTGCCCCCGATACTTTATGCATTTGTTATATTTATATTATCATCGATACCAAATCTGAATGTTCCGCAAATTGAGGTAGTGGCTCTGGATAAATTGGCTCATTTTCTTGAGTACGCTATTTTTGCGTTCCTTATTTTTAGATCAATATCGAATTTGAATTCAAAATTGCGTTTGCGACTTATTGTGATTCTGTCTGCACTTTTTCTGTTTTGTTTTGCACTTCTGGACGAAATATATCAGCAATTTGTCCCAGGGCGCTATTCTGATTTGCTTGATTTTATAACAGATGTAGGTGGAGCTTTAATTGTTCTGTTGATACTCGTAATACACCATCACCTAACCCGTAATACCCGTCATTAGGGTTGTATTTTAACTGTTTAGACGCAATATAGAATGGAATTTGCCTTGACTTTTCACGGTCTGTAAGCTATATTTCCATTGGTTTACGACAAGCGGCCATCCAGACTGAAAATGGAAGGCTTTTATCTTACCTTTCTGGTCTAACATTTTGGTTAAGGGTTAAATAGGTTTATATGTAACCTTGGTTCATTTTGTAATGTATTTGGGCAATGCAATTGCTGAAGTGAGGTTGGAGAAAAAATAAAAGGAAAATTCTACAGAAGAGCTGAAATGACAGATGTTGTGAATTTTCTTAAACATGATAATTTTTTAAGAGATGTAAACAAAACATATATGACAACTAATAACTCATAAAAAACACTAAACAAAAAAATGGAGAGAAAGACATGAAATTGAGAATCATCCCGTTAATGATGCTCCCTCTCGCTTTCGGCGCCAATAGGTGCGCAGAGGGGAGGTAGGTATAATTAATTTGATCCTTTCTTGGATCATTCCTGTTTTTAAGACAGGTCGGCACCTTGTTATGTGTCGGCATGAGAATTGGAATTTTGGTTAAAATATGAAAACAAACTGTTTTATTACTGCAAATGAGCCGTGTATTTCTTTGCGCGGCGTGAATGTTAAACTGAAAATGAATTGGAAAGGAAACGTTCAATATTCGTTGTTAATTGTTAATGAAGTAATTATGGATAAACAAATTAATTAGGAGTAAACAACAATGAAACGTAATGCTTTTATGTGTGTTTTTGCGGCATTGCTGGTCTTTTCATTTGGACTGGTTAATGCGCAGGATACGTTGGACATCACCGGACCGCCGACTGGTTCATGGGATGATGGTGCC
>JAYEIF010000239.1:0-7518 GCA_034659895.1 Candidatus Zixiibacteriota bacterium | reverse complement strand
GGCGCACTTCCTGTGCGCCGACAGGCACGTCAGCTCGCGTAGCAGCGGGGCTTGTCTCCGCCCTGCCTGTCGCAGACAGGTGTGTGTATAGAAACGGGCGACACAAGGCCGCCCGCTACCTGTCCGCTTGACAGGCGGGCGCGAATTTGAGATTGTGGTACATAATAACTAATTATTCAACAAGCCCTATATACTGCCTTTCAACCAGTGTAATATCAATCAGTAATGCCCAATATCAATTTTTGACAGATTTTTCTTACAATTAGCTTGACAAGTGCACAAATGTGCAGTATTATAGCATTGTATCAATTCTAATAAGGAGTCAAGTAGCAAAATGACAGTTTTGGACTTGCAGGAATGGGGAATACCATCACAGATTATTGACATCTGGAAAAAACGACAAGGGACACGTCTTTTACCGGTTCAGAGCAAGGCTGTCAGGAAAGGACTCCTCAATATGCACGGTCGTGATTTGTCTCGAACTTCAAAACGAACTCTCATCTCTGCTCCCACTGCATCAGGTAAATCATTTTGTGCTGAGATGGCGATGGTACAAGCCCTAACATCACGAAAGAAGACGGTAATGCTCTTTCCGTTGAAATCACTTGTAGAGCAGAAATATCGAACTTTGGAAAAAACCTATGGTCCCCTTGGTGTTAAATGCCTTATAGCCACAGGCGATCATCCGGAAAATGATGGTCCGTTTGCCCGCGGTGAATATCAGATTGCGGTAGCAATCTATGAAAAGTTTGACTTGTTGCTGACAGCCAACCTTGATGCTCTGGGAAATCTCGGGCTGATTGTAGTCGATGAAATCCAAACGATTGCAGAACCGGGGCGGGGAGCTATACTGGAACGTCTGCTGACGAAGGTTATCTCATCTGTTTACAATCCTTCATTTGTGGGGCTGTCGGCGGTTATTGGTGACTCCAATACAGCAGCCGGCCGACTCGCCGATTGGCTTGGAGCCACCTTAATAGAAGAAAACACCCGACCGGTTGATTTGCTTCGCGGCGTGGCCGCCGAGGGGTCATTTCGGTATCGTTCCTATAACGACGGAATGGATGGAAATGAATCATTTGAAGCTCCAATAGCGGGTGAGGAACCGTTTGAATGTTTTGTCAACCAATTACGAAAAGAGCCGGTGTCAACACTGGTATTTCTCAAGTCGAGGCGCGAGACTATTGAGTATGCATTCAAATTGGCCTCAGCGGTAAACTGGCAATCAGCCACACAGGCGGTGGAGCAACTTCGGGCAGAAGAATCATCCTTTCTGGTGCGCACACTTTCGCAAACTCTAAGTCGAGGAGTAGGTTTTCACAGTGCAGACCTGTCGCCGCGGCAGCGCACAATTATAGAGGAATCCTTCATACGCAATGAGATTAAAGTTCTCTTTTCAACCACTACTCTGGCGATGGGCGTAGACCTTCCGGCAGAGCGGGTTTTTCTCGAGACAGTCAAATATGCCAATGGTGCATACGATGGAGGTCCGATGCTGGTGCCTATCAGTCGAACGGAGTTTAACAATATCACAGGTCGAGCAGGACGCCTTGGATTCACCGGCGATGGACCAGGACGGGCAGTTGTTCTGGCCGATTCAGAGTTTAATCGCGATGTGCTCTGGGAAAATTATATCACCCCGGAAATGTCTGAGCCAATATATTCGGCTTTTGACAGTATTCCGCTGGAGGACTGGACACTCAATATGATTGTTACCGGACTTGCATCAAATAATACCGATTTGAGTTCATTGTTTGAAAATACATTGTATTATGCAATTGAGTTTGAAAACAACACTTCCAATTCAATTGATGAATATATTGCGCAGTCCCCTGATTTTGAGACGGCTCTTCAGCGTCTGCAACATACCAAACTTATTCGGACAGAGTCGGATAACCATATCATTGTTACTCTGCGTGGAAAAACAACAGCCCTAACGGGGCTTTCAGTAAGTCAGGCAAATTTCTTTCTGCAAAAACTCAATCATCACATTCCCGAATCTTCCATCGGATGGATCGCACTGGCTCTGAGTGCGCCGGGATGGACATTACCTGCGGGGATACTGACATGGCTGGAACGGTCAGGCAACATCCCATTGAAGATGCTCTATCAACGGTATGACCATCTGCTTAATGCCGTCGAGCCATTGATTGGGAATTCAGTTCGCAGAGAGCCGCTTAGTATATCGGTGGCTGCTCGTCTAAAGGGGATGTTGGTGCTGTATGAATGGACTCGTATGATGCCAGTGCAACGTCTTGAGGAACAGTTCCAGATTCATTTGGGTCAGATAATGAGCCTTGGCGGTCAGGCTGCTCATTTGGTAACAGCTTTGAGTCGGCTGGCTGCTACGGGAGATAATGAAATCTATCCTGAGAATGAATTTGAGAACCTGATTTTTAGTCTTCATCATGGATTGTCGCCTAATCTTCGGGGTTTGCACAACCACTTTGCGGACATTCTTGCCAGATCTGACTTTGTAGCTCTTAAAGAAGCCAACATTATCAGTATGGAAGACATTCTTGACAGTCCACACAATAAGCTCGAACAGATTATTGATAGCCCGCATAAGTTTATGCGGTTTAAGGAGAAATTGGAGATATTAAGACAGGAGGTAAGTATGGAACCAAGAGTAGAAACTAACAATCGGATAACTGTACATACGCCGACAATCACGGCGCAGCCAGAGTCGGTTGTTGTTGATGGCAGCTATGAGCAGGAACGTTATCTGGTCAAGATTAACGGTTTTCCTGTTCGACTAACAGGAAAATCATTCAAATATTTCACCAAGTTAGCATGGAAAAGGCTGCACAGCGATACAGGCTGGATATATAAGGAAGATATCGAGCTTGGATTCAATCAGGCGCGATATTTATACCGGATGAAAAACGAAATTGCTATCGGATTGGGGATGAGATGGGCTGTATTTGAAAACAATCGACTCGGTTACTATCGCTTGCAAATCGATCCGCGTCGGATAGATATCAATATGGATAATCTTAGAAATCACCCTGATTACGAGCTTCATAGCATGATTTTCGGTTCAGAGCAGAAATCGGCCAACTAATTACTTGTTCCATTGGAGTCATCTCTATTTTAGCCGATAATAATAAAAATTGATTTTGTTCCAACCGCGATCTAACTTCTTGTGAGCGAAAGGAGAATTGGCTTAATGGGTAAGGACAAGAAGACGCCGGCAATTGTGCAGGCAAGTGAAAATCTCCCGATTTTACCGTCCGATCATGAAGATCGATTCCCTGTTTTGCCGCTTCAGTCCGGGGTTCTTTTCCCCGGTACGATGATGACACTGCAGATTGGACGGCCTGACAATATTGCTTTGATGCGTTACTGCATTGATGGTAAAAGAGAATTGATTGTCTCATACTCGGATTTGAGCTCGGGCGACAACAACAGCGGATCAATACATCAGGTTGGAGTTATTGCAACTATACGTGACAGTAAAGTTGGGTCGGCAGGTTCTCTTGTTGTTACGCTGGAAGGACAACAACGCGCTGTTATTCAAAAGATAGTGCAGCGGAAACCATATATGACAGCGGCTGTCAACTATTTTCAGAAACCATCGTCAGTCAGAAAAAAACTTAAAGACAAAATTGATGCTGTAATCTCGATTGCTCAGGAAATCACACGACTCAATCCCGGTTACTCACCGGAAATGTTGAATGTTCTACAGATGAATCAAAATGACCCGTCCCTGTTAGCAGACAAAGCGGCTTCGTTATTTCACTTTTATTTGTCGAGTAAACAAAAGCTTCTGGATACGATTGATCTAAAGAAACGATATGAGCACCTTCTATCATATCTGAATGCAGAGTTGGATAGAGTGGCGATTGCTCATAATATTGATGTGAATGTCAAATCCACTATCAAAGATGAGCAACAGCGTCATTTCCTTAAGCGGCAACTATACGAAATCCGCAGGCAACTTGGGGAAGATTTGTCCGAGAGACAGGAGGATGTGAGTCTTCGTCAGGTAGTGAAAAATTCACCCAATTTACCATCGGATGTGGTCTCGCGAGCCACAATTGAGATTGATCGCCTTTCACAGTTATCTCCGGCATCGGCTGAATATGGTATTACAAAAAGCTATTTAGATTGGGTCTTAACACTTCCGTGGGGGAAGTTCTCACCTGAAGATTACAAGATTGCTAATGTGTCCAAGATTCTGGATAGGGATTACTACGGTCCTTCGAACATTCGAAAACAGGTTCTTGAGCGTCTTTCGGTTCGCAAGTTGACTGGCGGGACCGATGATGCACAAACGCTATGCCTGATCGGTGCGCCGGGTACTGGCAAAGCTGCATTGGCAAAAGCGATTGCCCGTGCATTGGGCAAAGAATTTATTCGTATCTCGGTTGGGGGTATATCCGATGTTGCTGAGATTAAGGGTTCATCACGTACTTTCCTCGGAGCTATGCCGGGGAAAATCATCCGCGCTCTTCGCGATTCTGATACTTGTGATCCGGTTATACTCATTGAAGATATCGATTATTTCAATATGGATAACGACTCCTCGGTCAATATGGCTCTTCAGGAAGTTATCGACAGCCGATGGAATGCACGTTTCCTTGATAAATACCTCGGTATTCCATTCAACTTTAACCGCATATTGTTTATTTGCTCAGTTCGTTCTTTTGAGGACATTCCGGAGCAGTTTTTACCGCGTTTTGAAACCGTCGAACTACCAGGCTACATTGAACGTGAGAAAATCATTATATCAAAGAGATATCTTATTCCCAAGCTTCTCAAACAACACGGCCTGTTAAAATCAGAGTTGCGGATTACTGATAAGATTTTAACAAAAATCATTAACAACTATACTATGGAAGCCGGTTTGCTTGGTTTCTCTCAGCAGATTGAAAAGATATGTCGCAAAGTCGCTCTGGCAAAGTCTGAAAAGCCGAAAAAATCATGGAGTATTAATGAGCGAAACATTGAATCTTATCTTGGGGCGCCTGTGTATATTCGTGAACATGCGGTAAGTTCACCAGAGATAGGTACCGCCGCAGGACTTGCCTGGACAGGAGCGGGTGGTGAATTGATGTTCATCGAGGGTTTGAAAATGAAAGGGGAAGGGCATATCACCACCACCGGTTCGCTGGGTGATGTGATGCGAGAATCCATCCAGGCCGCCCATTCTTATATTCGCTCCAAAGCTGATGTCCTTGGTATCGATTCCAACGATTTCAATCAGTTTGACATCCACATTCATTTTCCATCGGGAGCTATCCCGAAAGATGGTCCGTCGGCCGGTGTTGCAGTTTGTTTGGTGATTGCATCTGTGATGGCGGAACGTCCGATACGTAACGATATCGCTGTTACCGGAGAAATAACTTTACGCGGCAGAGTCCTTCAGGTAGGCGGAATCAAGGAGAAAATTTCGGCGGCTTATCGGGCTGGAATTCATCATGTTGCGCTGCCAAAGGAAAACGAAAGAGACACTAAAGACTTACCGAATGAAATCCGTCGCAAAACAAAATTCACCTACGTTGAACGAACAGACGAGCTTTTCCAGATTTGTCTGTTGGATTTTACGCCTTCATCGTATACTCTTGAAAAGATATTCGCAGAGGAAATCGAGAAGGCAAAGAAGCACAAACCTCGTACTACTCGGAAATCTGAGAATAGGAAAACCCCTGCCAAAAAATCCTCAATCGGCAAGAAGAAGTAATTGGGGTTTGCTGAATGATTTGTTACTTGTTACTACGAACGACAATCTTAAATTTGCGCCCGCCTGTCAAGCGGACAGGTAGCGGGCGGCTTTATGCTGACGTGCCTGTCGGCGCACAGGAAGTGCGCCGTGGCGTGTCGTCCGTCCCTCGACTCCGCTCGGGATGACACAATCCTCCGCTTGGTATGATACAAACCTCCGTTTGAGATGAAACAAACTTCCGTTTGGTATGATACAAACCTCCGCTCGGGATGAAATTATGATATTGTCATTCCCCTATTATTGTCATCCTCCTATTATTGTCATTCCTGCGAAAGCAGGAATCCAGCAGGCGTTGCCTGTCCAGTCCGCCTAGGCGGATTGCCTGTCTATCTATATCAAAACTTAATCAACTGAATAATACTGGATACCAGCGTCCGCTGGTATGACAAATCCATTGGGGCTAAGGTCCAATAGGGCTCAGGTCCATTGGGCTGAAGTATAAAGAACACTTTTTCAACAAACCCACAGTAGGTCAGTCTACCGAGGCGGCTTGCTAACCTGACATTCGTTTAATCAAATGGCGGAACAACCGCTTTACCCTACGGAGCCTAAACACACAGCGTAAACAGGCCCTGCTCCTACGCGTAAAAGTGTGTTCATTTAGTATTCCGATGAAATCGGTATCCCGATGAGATCGGTATCCCGATGAGATCGGTATCCCGATTAAATCGATGTCCCGATGAAATCGGGAATGAACAATAATCTTATGGGTTGTTAAGCAAACTTTACATACTCAATAGGCGTTCATTTTGAAACAGGCCTATGGGATATCGTCCCTTGTCAATAATTAAACAATTTGATAGCCTACGCAACTAATTCACACCTAAACCATTCATTCCAAAAGCCTATATGTCGTTAATTAAATGATAGGATTGTAGGTATAGGATATGAATTAGCTAATGTTGTACGATTGGCCTGAATATTATGAGGTCGCATTTTCCTTTCGGGATATTCCCGCGGAAGCGAACTTTATCCATAGTTGTATAGGGCGGTTTTCCAAAATCCCCGTGCATCGCATTCTTGAGATAGGCTGCGGCCCGGTGCCTCACGTCGAAGATCTCCAGTCTTTTGGTTATCAGTATTGCGGTTTCGACATAAACCCAAAGATGCTTTCTTATGCCAGAGACAAGTGGAAAAACCTTGATCCTCGCCCCGAACTATTTGAAGCAAACATGGTCTCATTTGATTGCGCTCACAGAGTAGATTTTGCATACGTCCTTCTTGGATCCTTGTATCTACGTTCGGTTGATGAAATGACTACCCACTTTGACTCCGTAGCCAAAGCTCTCAATCCAGGCGGTCTTTACTTCATGGACTGGTGTATCCAGTTTACTGATCCACTCCATCACAAGAAGAATAATGCTTACACGATTGAAAAAGATGGTATCTCTTTGGATTCCGAATTTGCCATCAAGATTCTCGATTCTGACCGTCAAATGTACGAGGAGGAATGGACTATCAATGTCGATGATCACGGAAAACATCGAAAGTTCAGGACTGTGGAGCGAAACAAAGCTATCCTTCCGATAGAGTTCGTTGGTTTTATCAGTCAGCGACTGGATTTCGAACTCGTTGGTTGGTGGAAAGATTGGGATTTCAATCAACCGATTGTTCAAGCTTCAGAGGTAACTCGCCCTATTGCCATCGTGCGACGAGTCTAATCAGGGTCTGCTGAATAAAGAATAAGTTCTTTGTTCATAAATAGATAAGCATGTTTTGTATTGTTTCAAGTGAAAGGGTTTTGTTATAAATAGCTTAAAAGGCTTGCACTTGATAAACATTCTACACGC
>JAYEIF010000238.1:0-7647 GCA_034659895.1 Candidatus Zixiibacteriota bacterium | reverse complement strand
AGGCTTGCACTTGATAAACATTCTACACGCCACGGCGCACTTTCTACTCGCGTAGCAGCGGGGCTTGTCTCCGCTGTGTGTATAGAAACGGGCGACACAAGGCCGCCCGCTACGCGAATTTGAGATTATGGTACATAATAACTAATTATTCAACAACTCCTAATTCTTGTTTGAGCAGTTTATTTTACCTTCGACCGGTGAGAAAATTTATGATTTCGAAGAAACGCATAGTTGTTATTCAAGAAGACGCTCGATGATTTCATGGTCGCGGTTGGCTTGTTCATAATCATCCAAACGGCCAATATCAAGCCAGTAACCCTCACAAGGGAAAGTCTGAATAGACAAATCTTTTTCAAGCAAAGTTGTCATTAAGTCGTCGAATCCGAAGGGAACACCACGAGGCACATGCTCCAGAACTGCATGCGAAAAAACATAGATACCAGCTGACACAATATACTTTATGCTTGGCTTCTCCCTGAAAGATGTCACTCGTCCGGTGTTGTCCACCTCCAGCACGCCGTAATTGCTGTATGATCGCCTTTTGCAGGTAGCCACAGTTACCAATGCCTGGCTGGAAATGTGATAGTCAAACATTCGTCGAAAATCGAGATCAGTGATAATATCACCATTGGCTACAAGGAAATGTTCGGGCAAATTGTCAATCAGTGTCAATGGACCAACTGTTGAAAGCGGCTTCTCTTCATAAGAATAGACCAAGTCCATACCCAGACGGCTGCCGTCGCCCAATGCTGCTATGATAAGATGAGAAAGATGATTGACAGCAATGCAGGATTTCCGCACCCCACTTTTTTTCAGTCTGTGCAGGAGAATCTCAATCACAGGTCGATCACCGACAGTTACCAGAGGTTTGGGGATTTCGGCTGTATAGGGAGCTAATCGTTTTCCCTCACCGCCAGCGAGAATGACTGCTTGCATATCGATGTTACTGTTTGCGCTCATCTTTGACTGCCATTATTCAACGTTACGGTATCGAGGATTATCAGTATCGGAAATAAGTCCAGTTTTGATGCCTGTAATAATTTCAGAAATACCGTTAGCAACCTCGAAAGTCGGTTCGAAGCCAAGTGTTGAGTGAATCTTGTCACAATTTACTCTGTAATCCCGTGGATCTTCATCGCGGGAAACATACGAAACCAGCTTCTCCCTGTCAGGCAGTTCTTTTAGAATCATCTGCACCAAGTCTTTCTTGCGAAAGTTTTGATTTGTATTGCCGACGTTGAATGCTTCACCTGCCACTTTGTCCGCATCGGCTGCGAGAGCAAGAATGCAGGCATGAGCCAGATCATAAGTATGACAATACGGCCGCCAGAATTGCTCTCCGTAGATTTCCAATTTCCGATTAAGAAATAAATCGCGCGTGAATTCGTTGACAGTCAGGTCAAAACGTGGACGAAGTGATAAACCGTAGGCGGTTGCAAAACGAAGACAGACTGGCTCAAAATTGTTTTTCACAGATTCCAAAAGAAATCTTTCAAAGCCTACTTTTAGTTCGGCATATAGTGATACAGGAGCCAGAGATGAGGTCTCATCAACCCATGAAACCCCGTCTCCCATCTTACCGTAATTGCTGCACGTGGAGATAAAAACAAATCGCCGCACACCAGCACGGGCAGACTTTTCGCACAACATTTCTGAAGCTGTTTTGTTGATTTTGGTAGCAAGTTTCGGGTTGGCTTGGCAAGCAATATCACCAACAATAGCCGCCAGATGCACAACGGAATCGATATTCTCCAGAGCAGAATCCACATCGTTTGGCCGACAGATATCTCCATAGATGAATTCAAAGTTTGGATGTAAAAGGAAGCCGAGTAGTGATTCTCCGCCGTGCATCAGGCGGTCAATCACACGGACACGAAAACCAAATCGCAATAGCGACGCTACCAGCACTGAACCGATATATCCGGCGCCACCTGTAACAAGTATAGTTTTCTGCTTAGTTTTAACGGTCATTACACTGCTTTTTTTATAGCTTTCATCTATGTGTCTGAGAGATTAATCTATTAAAGTTTCTTGAGCGTCCTCTTGGCTTCCAACAGATTATCACCTCGCAGACCCAAATCAATGGCTTCCTGAAGTTTCTCTGCAGCTTCCTCTTTCCCTTCCATGTATAGCGCCATACCCAATCTGAACATAGGTTCCGGCTCACCCTTATACGAACGGCTGGCTTTCCCAGCCTCTCCACGAGACAGGTCATATCGGCCAACCTGAAAGTAAACATAGCAAAGATTCACCCACTCTTTAAGGGCGGAGTTAGAATCAAAAACTGCTCTTCGAGCCAGATTACTGGCACGGTGAGAATTAATACCTTCCATTGACAGAAAGCGCGAGAGGAAGTAATTACTTGTAATGTGTCTATCATTAACTGAAGCATTATTATTCAGAATCTCAATAGCTGCATCCGGCTTCCCGAGATAATACAACGATCTCGCTTTGTAAGCCAATGCATCGAGATTGTCCTGTTCAATATCCAATGCTTGCTCAGCAAGTTTTTGCGCTGCTTCATATTGTTTCTCATCGCCGAGTATGCTTGCGGCTAATGTGAGAGCATCCGGATTTTGTCCGGCGTTCTCACCAAACCAATTCGCTGCCTCTATAATTTTATCCTGCCGGTCATGTTCGATAAGAGCTTCCCTCAGTTGACGGAACCAGCTAAGGTCTCCTGTGATTTTTCCAGCTTTTGTGAGAAAGAGTTTTACACCCTTGTCAATTTGATTGTTTTCAACAAGGCAAACAGCTTGGAGGAGAGTAAATTCAGGAAAATGTTGAGGGAAATGCGGGTAATCATCAAACAACGCCGCCGCTTTATTAGTGTTTCCTAAGCGACGATGCATTGCCACTAATTTTTTCAAGGCTGGCTTATGCCATTGATTGGTTTCAAGGATTTTACGATACAATTTCTCAGCATCATCATAACGTCTGACAAAACGATTAGCGTAAATGTCGGCAAGTCTGATTAGCCAGTTCGGTTGACTATGATACTTCAGGATTTTCTTTTCGATTTCGCCAAACTTCTCAGATTGCCCTGTTCGATAGAACAGATATGCCTTTTTTGTTTTGTAAGGCGCCCTTTCAATGAAATGGGACGAGACTTTTTCGAGACTGCTTATCCCAATCATGTCGTCAGTAATCTCAGCCTGCTGCATTGCGGCAAAGTATATGAGATATTCCTGGAATTTGGAGCCATTATCTTGCTTTTCCATTAGCCCTGTCAAGACATCGAAATCGTGCGTAACTGTTAGCTCATCTCCTACAGCTCCATGGACAAGCATTTCATACATCCGATAACTAAGCGAAGATTCAGACAACCTTCCTACCAAAGTTACCGCATGGCGAGAAGGAGTATATTCCTTAGCGGCGTATGTGTAAAACATATCCATAGTTGTTGTAACTAATTCCGGTACCTCATTGGACTTAAACTGTTTAATAATCCGTCGGGCTTCATAGAAATAATTATGGCGCAATGCCAATTCAAAATGTGCCATCATTGTCCCATAGTTATTATTATCCAATTTGACTGCCCGGTTGCTCATGACT
Organism: Candidatus Zixiibacteriota bacterium; assembly: GCA_034659895.1. Classification (GTDB taxonomy): domain Bacteria; phylum Zixibacteria; class MSB-5A5; order GN15; family FEB-12; genus B120-G9. The sequence goes on along the minus strand of JAYEIF010000238.1, from coordinate 4,092 downwards.
ATGGCGGAATCTATCAGCCCTATCTCTTCCAAATAGCGAGTAGTCTCCATAGCGATTTCCGAAGATTCCGAAGCACCTTTCAACGCCTTTTCGTAAGCTTGTTCAGCAGAGTCGAGCTTGTTATCAAGGGCAAAAGAACGAGCTCGCATAGCACTTACCAAGTACGGGTTACTTCCAAGAGTCAAAGCAGAATCGAGATAAACCCGTGCTCGACGGCTCATGTTATTATCCATGAAAGATTCAGCTACTATTAACTTTGATATCGACTCCTTCGGTTGAGCTTTATCGTAAGCCAACCCATATTCGAGAGCATCCTTGTATTTCTCAAAGTGGGTAAATATTCTCCAGCAACCCGCCTGAGCATGAGTAAAAGACGGATCTGCTTTAACTATGCTTAAATATACTTGCAAAGCATCATAGTATTGAAGTTTCTTCTCAAGGATAAGGCCAGATCCAAAATAGCTGGCTGGAGATAATGAATCCAACTCGCCAAGTTCGGTGAACTTGCTTTCCGCAGCTTCAAATTGGTATTGCTGAGTTAGAGTGACAGCTTCGTTAAAGAGCGACTCAGCCTTCTTTTCAGGTGAAGTACTACATCCTGCCAGTATTAGCAGAAATAGTGCAAAAATCAGATGTCTTTTCATATCTTTCCCTTCAATTTTCAATGCCAGAACTCTTGCCTCAATACAATAATTGTGCGACTCTATTGAGCCAGAATGAATTACATAAAATCTATATGTTTTTACCTATAAGAAAAGGATAATTTCCAAAAAAGCTATATATGAAGCAATTTTTGTGCTGGATTCAAAAATTATAAGATGTATATTGTAGTATGGCTGTTCTTATGTCTGAAAAACTCAGCAAAAAGTATCGTAAACGGACTGTTGTCGATGGGGTTTCTATCAAGATTAACCCGGGTGAGGTAGTTGGCTTACTGGGACCCAATGGAGCAGGGAAAACAACTACTTTCTATATAATAATTGGCTTCATTCGGCAAGATAGTGGCAAGGTGTTCCTTGGTGATCGAAATATCAACCGTCTGCCAATGTACCGGCGAGCTAGGCTGGGAATCGGCTACCTTTCACAGGAAGCATCGGTTTTCCGCAAAATGACAGTAGAAGAAAACATTATGGCGATGCTTCAATTTCAAAAACTCAGCCGCAAGGAACGAAAGATACGGCTTGAGGAGCTTCTGGAAGAGTTGGATATCGGTAGTCTTCGCAAAAGCAAAGCCTACACTCTCTCCGGAGGTGAACGCCGAAGAGTAGAAATAACAAGAGCTTTGGTTACTAATCCACAATTTATGTTATTGGATGAACCCTTTGCTGGAATAGATCCTATTGCTGTGGAGGACATACAGAAAATCATTGGTCGTCTGATTGAAAAGGGTCTTGGAGTACTGATTACGGATCATAATGTCCGGGAAACATTATCCATTTGCAACCGGGCATATATTATGTGTGATGGAAAGATATTAAAAGCCGGAACGTCCGAGTTTTTGGTCAATGACCCCGAAGCAAGAAAGATATACCTTGGGGAGAAATTTCGACTAAACTAAGTTGGTTTGAAAGGTGTACAATTAGTGAACGAACTTGTTCAAAGGCATAATCGAACAGGCAATTAGAACCGATAAGTTTGATAAAGGATAGATTTCTAATTCGATAATGTTGATTGTTAGAAAACGGGTTGAAAGATGAAATTAGGTCTTGGATTACAGACTAAACTTCAACAGACTCTGGCTCCTCAGCTTATTCAATCGCTGAAGATGCTTCAGATGCCTGTGCTCAAATTAGAGCAGACTATTCGTCACGAACTGGCTATTAATCCATTGCTTGAGGAAATAGAAGAACTTGAGACCGATCAAGATCAGACCGACGATCAGGAAACTGAACTCGAGGTAGCAGAGGCTGAGGATAGAGACTCTGATTCTGTCGATTGGGATGAGTACTTATTCGAGGATGAAGAGGGATACAAAGTACGCGAACATCGGGAATCGATCGAAGAACGGTTTGAGGGAATGGCCGCTCACAAGTCCAACCTCTACGATCACCTTTTGGAGCAGCTCTCGTTTCTAAAATTATCACCTGAAGAGCAACTAATCGGGGAATATATTATTGGCAATATTTCGCCGGATGGCTATCTGGGTATAAGCACCGTTGAGATGGCTGATGAGTTAGATGTTGAAACAGAGAAAATCGAATCATTGCTGACCATGATTCAGCGTTTTGATCCGACCGGAGTCGGTGCTCGGGATTTGCGCGAGTCACTCCTAATCCAGTTGAAGGAAAAGGGACACGAAGGAAGTTTGGCGTATCGGATTGTAGATGAGCATATCAGTGAACTGGATCGCAAGTCAATCACACAAATTTCAAAAATGATGGGCACAACTACAACGATGGCTGAACAAGCGATGAATATGATTAGGTCTCTCTCTCCTAAGCCAGTTCAGGGTCGTTTTGACTCTGCGGCTATGGCAGTGTTACCAGACCTTATTGTTGAACGCTATGGAGATGATTATGTTGTGCTTCACAATGATCGTAATATCCCCCACCTGCGAATAAACTCCGGATACCGAAATCTCATCAAACGCGGGAACAAATCTTCGCAGGACACAAAAAAGTATATCCGACAAAAGCTGGAACAGGCGCGGTGGCTTCTGAACAGCATCAATCAACGACGTTCGACTATGATTAGAGTGATGGAATCTATCATAGATAAACAAAGAGAATTTTTTGACAAGGGACCTGCTTTTTTGAAACCACTCATAATGGAAGAAATAGCGCAAGCTGTGGATATGAATGTTGCCACTATCAGTCGTGTATCCAATGGTAAGTATGTGCAAACTCCTCTGGGAGTATACGAGATTAAGCACTTTTTCAATTCGGGTATCGCTCGTACTGATGGGGGTGACATATCAAAAAGGTCTGTCAAGCAACGGATTAAGGATATCATTGCCGAAGAATCTTTGGATAAACCATATTCTGATCAAGAGATTTATCGTCAACTTAATGAAGAGGGAATCAAGCTGGCTCGCCGAACTGTTACTAAGTATCGAGAGGAGTTAAACATACGCGCAGCCCGGCTTCGCAAGAAAGTAACATAATTATGGGCTGAATATAATCAGTCTAACATATAACCAAAAGTCGTAACCATTGGAAGGCAACACGGCATGAATCGAGTTCTGACACAGGGAAATAAAATTAAAGCAATAACTGCAAGGTTATTTTGGAAGTTATCACCCTTATTCCTCTCAGGATTTGGAGTTTTTCTCCTATTTGACATTATCTATTCAAACAATGTTGCCTATTATCGAAGCTTAAGATTCACGTACTCAGGATATTTTTTCTCAATTGACAAAAAAACACTCGACTTACAGCCTGAAAATGGTTATTTTATTTATGAGTAATATTGGGACTTGACCATGTGGGTTAAACAATTTACACCGAACGACATTTACGGATTTGCTGTAGATGCTATGGATGTGGTCTGGTCTCTTCAACAGCTCCCCAAATTATGAATGGAAAGGAGATGCTCACTATGCTAAAAAAAATAACTGCCCGTCATTTTGATCTCACTCCCGAGATTAAGGATAGCGCCGAAGAGGAGATGGATCGACTGACACGGTACTATGAAAACATAATCTCTGCAGAACTTGTGCTTGACGCAGAGCGACATCGGAGAAGAGCTGAGCTTAAAGTCAATGTTTATAACAACACCATTAGTGGATCGGAAGAGTCCGATGATATGTACGTATCGATTGCAAAAGCGGTCGATAAAGTGATAGGTCAATTGAAAAAGTATAAGGGTAAGCTCAAAAATCGCCAGCCTGAAGCAATATCCGAAACTAAAAGAGACCTTACTCGCCCTAATATCAAGGATGATGACCTTGATATATAATGATGTTCCTTAGGGCTTGTTGAATAAAGTATAAGTTTTTTTGTTCATAAATAGATAAGCATGTTTTATATTGTTTCAAGTGAAAGGGTTTTGTTATAAATAGCTTAAAAGGCTTGCACTTGATAAACATTCTACACGCGTAGCAGCGGGGCTTGTCTCCGCTGTGTGTATAGAAACGGGCGACACAAGGCCGCC
>JAYEIF010000237.1:0-7672 GCA_034659895.1 Candidatus Zixiibacteriota bacterium | reverse complement strand
ACTACATCTAATTGTAGTCTATATGAGATGACTATTAGTATCTATTACGACGGCCACCACCGCCACCGTCTCTTGTTCTATTCTCACGCGGACGAGCTTGGTTGACATTTATCTGTCGACCTTTAAGATCTGTACCGTTAAGTTCGTCAATGGCGCTCTGTGCAGCTCCATCATCCGGCATTTCAATAAATGCAAAACCACGTGAACGGCCACTGAGACGATCCCTAATTACCTTGGCCGAAGAAACTTCACCATGCTGCTCAAAAAGCTGGCTAAGATCATCTTCACCAGCATCAAACGAAAGATTTCCAACAAAAATGTTCATCAATAACTCCTAAAAAAATTTTCAATTCGTCTTTGTCCCCCAACCCCGCTTAAATCACCATAGCTCATCCCTCCATTCTGCATACGTTACAGCCAAGAGGCCTACACTTCGGTGTGCTGTCAGCGCAAACTGATAACGAAAACCGAAGCCAAGTAGGTCTCGTACTACCCATAAATAATCAATTTTCAGTTTTTTCATCGGTAACAATCTGAGCCAGTATTTTTGATACTGGTACTGAACCTTCTTTCAAATCCCTCATTTGAGGGAAGAAAATGACATCACGAATGGAATGCTGATTGGTTAGCAGCATGACCAAACGATCAACTCCAAATCCCAACCCTGCCGTTGGCGGCATACCATAAGCCAATGCTGTAATGAAATCATCATCAAGGGGCTGAGCCTCATCATCACCCGCCTCGAGCGCTTTTCCTTGTTGAATAAATCGTTCCATTTGATCAATCGGGTCATTGAGTTCACTGAAAGCATTAGCCACTTCCTGACCGGCAACAAACAGCTCAAACCGCTCGGTAAGGCGATTATTCTCCCGATGTTTTTTAGCCAATGGTGAGATTTCAACAGGATAATCAGTTATGAATATTGGTTGTATCAGATTTGGCTCAACTTTCAATTCCCATATAGCTTCAACACATTTCCCCCAGTTAATTAATTCGGTATTCTCAATGCCAAACTTAACTGCCATTTCTCTTGCTTCCTCAAATGACAGCTCCAAAAAATTCAGTCCCGTAGCTTCCTTAACCGAATCAATCATCGAAATCCATTTGAATTTTGGTTCGAAATCGATTTCGTGCTCATCATACATTATTTTATACGAGCCATACAAATCAAAAACAACGTTCCGTATCAATTCTTCTAACAATGCGGCAACATCTTGATAATCGGCATAAGCCCAATATAATTCAACCATCGAGAACTCGGGATTATGCAAACGGTCAAGCCCCTCATTTCGAAAATCCTTACAGAACTCCCACACCTTGTCGTAGCCACCGACTATAAGACGCTTAAGGTAGAGTTCATCAGCAATCCGCAGATACATCGGCATATCGAGCTTCTCGTGGTGTGTCATAAAAGGCTTAGCATTTCCTCCGCCATAGATAGGCTGGAGGATAGGAGTCTCAACTTCCAAAAAATCCTTGCCGTTAAGAAAATCTCGAATGGCGGAGACAATTTTGGTTCGACGCTCGAAAATCTCACGAACTTCAGGATTGACAATTAAATCAGCATAACGGCGGCGGTAGCGGACCTCAACATCCTGCAGTCCGGAATGTTTATCCGGCAAAGGATGAAGAGCTTTACATAGAAGCTCAAAATTGCTAACTTTCAGTGTTCTTTCACCCATTCGAGTTGTAAATAATGTTCCTTCACAGCCAACAATGTCTCCCAAATCCATAGAGTCAAATTGCCCAAAAAGTTCCTCGCCGACATTGTTTATTTTCACATAAAGTTGAATACTACCGCTGCTATCATTTATATCTGCAAAGAAAACCTTGCCCATCTTACGCTTGAGCATTATGCGGCCTGCAAGTTTCACCACTATCTCAGATTCTGTGAAATGCTCAAACTGTTTAAGTATCTCACCAATAAGATGATCTCGCTCGTATTTGGAAGGATACGGGTTGATACCGTCAGCTCGCATTTGGCGAGCTTTATTGTAACGGTTTTTTATCAGTTCAGCGAGAGGGATCTTAATCTCTTGCTGAATTTGCTGTTCTTTCTGTTTTTTCTCTTGATGTTCAGACAAATTTGGAATCTTTCATTTCATCAATAAACACTACACCATCAACAATAATATTAATCACTCCGTTGTCGCCAACTTATTGTTGAAAGCCCTTTGCACAGGCATCGGCACCAGACCACTGATATTCCCCCCGTGTTGGGCAACATCCTTAACTATTGTCGACGACAAATAAACCCACGAAAGCGACGGCATTAAAAAGATAGTTTCAACATTACGTGCAATCTTACGGTTCATAAGCGCCATCTGAAACTCATTCTCAAAATCGGAGACTGCTCGCAGACCTCTTATTATCGCTTTGGCTTTATTCTTAACAGCAAATTCGGCCAGCAAGCCATCGAACCCAATTACTGTTACTTTATGGTTAAACGGCTCATTCTGAACAGATTGCTCTATCAGATTAATTCTCTCGCTGAGATTAAATAACTTATCCTTACTGCCATTCTTCACCACCGCCACAATCAATTCATCAAATAGATGAGTGGCACGTTCAATTAGTGAAAAGTGTCCGTTTGTAATTGGGTCAAATGTCCCAGGGTAGACGGCTCGATTTATTTTATCCTTCGTGGTCACGCTATGTAAAATCCAATAGCTCGCTTTTTACGAGCACACATAAATACTATACAAAAAATATATTGTTTTGGCAAGGTTAATTGTTCACTAATCCGAGAGCTATCAAGTAGTTCTCAATGGGTATAGAATCAGATTCATCCAATTCGGTGAAAAAACCTGTATTGAACTGTGGTTTAGTTACGGAAACGGGGAAATATCGTCCCAGCTCCGACATAACGGTATCATCCATCCTTTCACCAGAGATTTGTAATGCTGTAAGGGGCAGCGTGATTCCGTTCTCAAAAAACGTACCCAAGTTGAAATTAATCACTGTTTTAAGTTCCATAGCAAATGCCTGCCGACCCTGCCGGGCCCCTAAATCAAGCTTATCAGTGTTAATGTAAGAGAGTCCGACAATATGTCGACGAAGGACAAAACATACAGAAAGCAAATCATCAGCATGGTCTGCCAAACAGACCAGTTCTCCACCGTGAGGGTGGCAGAATGTGGCATATCCATTCCCAAGCGCAACGCTCCGAGCTAAGCCATGTGGTTGTTGTGACATCTGAGCAACTTTATTGAAAGGGTTAATAATCTCATCAACTATAGTTTGACGGTGTATTGCCAATGCTAAGTACCTATTCTCAATACCAGTATCAATCACATCAAGGCAAAAATCCGTGTCATTGTCAAGAAGTGATTGAGTCATTTCAAAACGACTCTGTCCATCAAGGTCAACACCACCTACAGTTTCAAGGTGAAGATTTTTAACTATGACCTTGTCATCGGGCACAGCCATAATAATTTCGTCTCCCTTCAGCAGGTGATGGTTCTTCAGTTGGGATTTCTCATATCGCACAAGTGCCTCTATGCGCGGGCGGCCACCACCATGAATTACGCGTGCTACGTGGTAGACACCGTTATGGTAGTCAATCCCTATGATTGCTTTTTCAGTTGGCACTATCTTCGTATCCTCAGGTATGGTCGCAACTTTTCAAATGTTTTTGCTCCAATACCATTAACACTGGTTAGATCAACTGCTTTGTTGAATTGATGATTTTTTCGATATTCAACAATTCTATCAGCAAGAATTAGGCCAATTCCAGGCAAAAGCTCAAGGGAATCAGCCGGTGCGGTATTAGGGTCAATCACAAACACACCGGTGAATATCTGTTCGTTTTCTCCTATGAATACCTTTATTGGGGTTGAGTCCTGCTGAGGTGATGAAACAGCCTTTACCATCAACCACCCTCCTAACAGCACAGCTATGCCTGTCATTATAGAAAGGAACTTTAACTGCAAAGGTGAAAAATCAAAAAGTCGATTCATAGATTCCGCTAACAATGTTTATTTGCCAAAATATAAGAGAAGTAAGATCGAAACACAACTTGTAGTAATAACCTATCAAATGAAAAAATAATTGTTGAACACCATTCTATGGCTCTGACAGCCCTGTGACTTCAGTTTCACCGGAGACACGATGGAAAATTGTGTATTCCCTGATACGCTGATCAGCTTCAAAACCCCATCCACGGAGTATTGAGCCATCATTAGTTGTGAAACGTACAAAAGCATCGGTGTGAATACGACCGGTTTCTGGGTTCCAGTGCAAAACTTCAGTTTCCAGCTTGGTAGAATCTTCAGTAATTACTACCACATTTCCATAAATGACAGATTCGTCGGTTTGCTCGTGAATGATCCCTGAATCACCTGTAATCCTTGAACTCTCTTGATTCAGCGAATCAAAAGTCAAATCTTTAGTGATTACTACCACATTTCCATAAATAACAACAAATCCGGCTTGCTCACGAATAATCCCTGAATCACCTGTAATTATAGAGGTCTCTTGTTTAAGGGAATCAAAATTGGTGATGTCGAGGGTGTAAGCTATACTGGAATCACTGTCATTGAACTCGATAATTCTATCAGCCAGGATTTCAGTCGTCATCTGATTACCATCAAACAAGTCTATCCTGGCGCCGCTTATTTTTGAGTCTGGAAAATTGATACTATCAGCTAATCCGTCGCCACTATTTGACAGAGATTCATTGTTGCACCCTGCCAGAACGCCAACAAACAAAAATATCATTAACAGATGTCTATAATACATCAATTTTCCACCAATTCTTATACATATATCGACAACTAAAGACTATATTTCCACCCAGTTGTCAAGCTGTTTTTTCAGGATTAGTGTGCCAGCGATTATGCAACCAAATCCACTGAGAGCGGTACTGATTAATAATTTTCTCCAGTTCCAAAACACAAGCTTGTGTTACACTCCGAACATCATCATCTATGTTGCCAGTTGGTAATATGTTGATCTCAGGACGGATAATAATCCGATAGCGGTTTTCATCAGTACGAACACAAGCCATTGGGACAAAAGCTGCTTTTGCTTTCAATCCAAGAAGAGTTTGCCCTATTGGGGTATAAGCTGGTCGTCCAAACCATGAGACGAAATCACCTCGGACACGGTATGAATCAGTGTCAATCAGCACGCCAATCGTGCCCTTGTTTTCTAACCAGCGAAGGACCTTTCTCGGCGATTCAGTAGTGGAAAAGTAAGTCAGACCAACTGCCTTTCGGTTGGCTACCAACAGCTTATCAAGGTGCCGATCATACAGCTCGCGCGCAATAACGGCAACAGGAAATCCCAAAGAGCTTATGTGGGCTCCCAAAAGCTCAAAGTTCCCAATATGGCCTGTGATACCAATAACTCCATTCCCTTTTTCCAAGGCTGTGCGATAATAGTCAAGCCCTTCGACCGTTACCAAAGGTTTGAACTCGTCAGGGAAATGTTGCTGAAAACGGAATACATCTGCAAGATTCTTACCACTGCCAATGAAAAAATCACGCCCGATACGGGCACGGTCAGATGCTGTTATGCTATCGCCATAGACAAGGGACAGATGTCGATTGATACGGTACCTGTCATGTCCAGACAGCCGCCATACAAGCAATCCAATCCAGGCTCCAACTGCTTGAGCAATGCGACGCGACACAACGTTCAGTATCACTATCACGAATCTGGCTAGATAATAGATGCTCCCCCGTTTGAGCCGCTTGCTCAATCGCATAGTCAAACCAGCTTTGATTTAAGAATATCGTGCAAATGAAGGATGCCAACCAGCTTACCCTCTTTATCGACAGTAGGAAGCTGAGTAATAGAGTGTTTTTCCATCAATGCAAGGGCAGTATCAAGTAGAGCCTCAGCCGAAATTGATTTTGGGTTTTTCATCATTACATCATCAGCCGTGAGGTCAAAGAAATCACCTTGGTTCTCAACTACTCGGCGAAGGTCGCCATCGGTAAATACCCCGCTTACGTATCTGGACTCATCAAACATCAGAACACATCCCAAACGTTTGCTGGTCATTTCGAGGATCATTTCTTTCATAGTAGCGTCAGGTTTCACAAGTGGCAGTTCGGCGCGGGTATGGTGCAATTCACCTACACGCTTCAGTAAACGCATTCCCAATGCTCCCCCCGGGTGAAGCTGCGCAAAATCTGTTGGTGTAAAATTACGCGCTTTCAGAAGAGCCACCGCCAGAGCATCACCCATAACAAGAGCTGCTGTTGATGACGATGTAGGCACTAGATTATCAGGACCGGCTTCTTTGTCCACCGAACAGTCAAGGACAATATCAGCACCCTGCGACATCTCAGAATTTGGTGTGCCTACTAAGGCAATGATAGGTATCGACAGACGTTTGGCTGTTGCAGTGACAAGTTCTGACTCGCCCAAACGTCCCGACTTTGATATCAGCAGGAGAACATCTTCATTCTGGATTAATCCCAAATCGCCGTGTATGGCTTCAGCGGGATGCAAAAAGAACGAGGCAACACCTGTAGAATTAAAAGTCGCAACTATTTTCTTACCAATCAGACCTGACTTACCCATCCCTGAAACAATCACTCGACCCGTACAATCGAGGATTGTCTGAACGGTTTTGTCAAATTGATAATCAAGTCGCTCAGATAAGGCAGCAACCGCTTCCGCTTCAAGACGGATGACTTCAGCTGCATATTCTGTTAGTTTGGTCATATCAGAAAACTCTTCGGTTCTTTGTTTATCGCTTGAAAGTAATCCTCAAGTATCTCCCGCACTGCTCCTTTGCCTCCTTTTGCCGATGTCACAAAGTCAACTGTTTCAATAAGCTCGGGCGATGAATCAGCCACTGCTATTGACAGGCCAACTTTCCTTGCCAGACTGATATCAAGAATCTCATTGCCAACAAAGGCTACATCTTCAAAATCAAGCCGTAATTCTTCCAACAGAGGTGTAATCTGTTTCACCTTGTCTTTCATTCTCTGAAGAACGTATTTGACTCCGAGGTCTTTCATTCGTGTATCGGTGGCGGTGGAATACCTGCCGGAAACTATCGCCAATTCCAAACCTTCACGCATAGCCAACACCATGAACAGACCATCAGAGATATTAAACTTTTTAAGCTCAAATCCGTCAGGGCCGAAATAGATACTGTCATCGGTTAAAACGCCATCCACATCAAGAGCCAACAGTTTGATGTTTGCTATTTGGTTGCGGAACTCATCTCGAGAAAGTTTTTTCATTTATTGTCCTTATTCTGCTGCCTGACGAATACGTAATACTGTTTCCAACAGCTCTCTCATTCTGCTCAGAGGGAGCATTGCTCCGGCATCCGAAAGAGCTTCCTGCGGATTTGGATGCGTCTCAATAAAAAGGCCATTAACACCGACAGCCACAGCCGCTTTTGCCATCGGAATAACATAATTCGGCTGACCGGTTGATACATTACCGGCATCGCTGGGACGTTGAAGTGAATGTGTTGCATCGAATACCGTCAGACCATACTCCTTCATTATCAGTAACGACCGGAAATCCACTACAAGATTGTGATACCCAAAGGTCGTTCCTCGTTCGGTCAGCATAAGTTTGTCTGTGTTGGCTTTGGTAGCAACATGAGCCATATCTTCCGGAGCCATAAACTGACCTTTCTTTACATTAATCCACTTGCCGGTAGCGGCGGCTTGCACAATGATGTCTGTCTGACGTGAAA
>JAYEIF010000236.1:31242-34490 GCA_034659895.1 Candidatus Zixiibacteriota bacterium | reverse complement strand
CCCGTTTCTATACACACACCTGTCTGCGACAGGCAGGGCGGAGACAAGCCCCGCTGCTACGCGAGCTGACGTGCCTGTCGGCGCACAGGAAGTGCGCCGTGGCGTGTAGAATGTTTATCAAGTGCAAACCTTTTAAGCTATTTATAACAAAACCCTTTCACTTGAAACAATACAAAACATGTTTATCTATTTATGAACAAAGAACTTACCCGCCTGTCGAGCGGACAGGTACTTTATTCAGCAGACCCTAAAATTAGATCTTAAAAGACTATTTCAAAAGTCCCCTTTCCCATTCTGTGTATAGTGAGGATTTTTCTCTCACTAAATCACTGCGACAAAAACTATAATATACACAGGCTAAAAAACTTCTGTCTATACTATTTATACGTCGGTTAAGCCTTAGAGTATATCACATTTTATCGGAAATTACTATTTTTTTGACTTTATGATGAATTGAAGCTTTTGGAAGTAATTCCAAAAGATATTTCCAAGCATTTCTGTGGAGAGTTTACTATATTGGCAAGTAATGAACGATAGAGACTTAAAAACTATTAGGCTACAAACGGTAGGCTGTCGGTTGAATCAGTATGAGACTGAGAAAATCGGCGCCGAACTTTATCCGTATGGATTCAGGCAAGCAGGTAAAAATGAATCGGCTGATCTGACAATCATTAATACCTGTACTGTTACACATCGCGCCGATTCCGATAGCCGTTATCTTCTCCGTCGAGCTCATCGCAAAAGCCCTGAAGGACGCATTATAGCTGTTGGCTGTTATGTTGAACATGATCCGGAACGGCTGTCAGCTATTGAAGGGGTGGATATGCTCATCGATAATACAGAGAAAGCTGATATTGTAAATATCCTACGCCGAAAATTTCCTGATTTATTCACTCGTGAGCCTGATGGAGATTATGTAAATGGAATCGGCCAATTCATCAATCGCAACCGTACTTGGATGAAAATCTCTGACGGCTGTAATCAGAAGTGCACATTTTGCCTTGTTACGATAGTTAGAGGACCGCTGATTAATCGATCCGCCAGTGAGATTATTGTCGAAGTTAACAAGCTGGCATCATTGGGATATCGGGAATTAGTGCTAACTGGAATCAATATTGGTTATTATCGAGACAAGGAGCGAAAACCAAATGTGAAGAATCTTGCCGAGCTGTGTAAGCTGATATTGAGTGAGACTGATATGTATCGCATAAGGTTGTCATCAGTTGAACCGCAGGCAATCACAGATGATCTGTTGGATGTTCTGGCAAATTCTGACGGGCGTTTATGTCGAAATCTGCATCTGCCATTGCAGTCAGCATCTGACAGTATCCTGAGTCTGATGCGCCGCCCATATAATAGAGCAAAATTTCTTGAACGCACCTCGGCTATCAGGCAAGCTTCACCCGACACATTGATTGGTGCAGATACAATTGTCGGTTTCCCTGGTGAGACTGAGAATGATTTCGAGCAGACACTTAGCTTATGCGAATCGGGTGCTGTTGACTATTTGCATGTGTTTAGCTATAGCGATCGTCCGGGCACAGCGGCAGCTGAGATGCCAAATAAAGTGAAGCCTGAAACGATTCGCAATCGTAACAAGACACTCAGAGCAATTTCCCATCGAATGTTGACAGGTGTATATCAGCATCAAGTCGGGAAGACGCTCGAAGTAATATCAGAACACAAATCTAACTCTGAGGGTTCGCATTTTGCTATTTCTGACAACTATCTTCGAGTCAAGTTGCCTTCCGGTGTAGAAACCGGCCGTGAGATTGTTCGGGTAAAGATACTTGCAGCCAAAGAAGACTATCTGGAAAGCGACCTCATCACAATATAAGTGGCATCGTTGATCGAAAGTGAACTCAACGTCAGATACCATGTCCAGTATATTTGCTTGAGATAGTTTCAATCGTCACTTTTTTCCATTCTTATGAGGAAAAGATTTCGCTATTGATTAGTGAATGCGTTGACCTCAAGCCACCATAGCCCATATAACTCGTTGTCTCGTCTTGTTTTACGCTCGCAATTGTAGCTTTGGCACAGCAATTGCTCAATTGACGAGTGGAAAAGTAGTTCTAAACGGAGAAAATACGTGTCGGAACCTGAAGAGAAAAAAGAAGAACAGGCTCAAACAAGCGAAGGCAAAGAAGAGCAAGCTCCCGCAAAGAAAAGTGATATGCTCAAGTATATCATTTTCGGTTTGATTGGAGTTGTACTTGTAGTTGTCGGTGTTGCAGTGGCAATGGTGCTTCTCGGTGGTGAACAAGCACAAGATCCTGAAACTACTGAATTAGCTGTGACGACTGAGGAAAAGTCAACTGCAAGTGCGGAGCCTAAAGAGGAATCTGACGAATTCAAAGAAGATGCCATGTACGAAAGCCTTCTCGTTAATGAGGAAGATTCAGCTGTAATCAAGAAAATCAACGAAAATCTGGCTGCTCTTGATTGGGAACCTGCTGAAAGTGAACTGGAGAGTGAAGAGGTTGAAACCGGTATGTCGGTGGAAGATTCCATTGAGTCTGTCAATTGGCTGAAGAAGGAAAAGGCTGATCTGGCAAAGCGACGTGAAGAACTCGACTCTCAGCAAAATGAGCTTAATCGACTCGATAGGGAAGTGTCTAAGAAAATATTGAGGATAGAGCAGGTGAAATCGGGGCGTGTCAATTCTTTAGCCAAGCTCTACGATGGGATGGATTCTCGTGCCGTAGCTAAGCTGATGGCCAATTTAGATGATGCGACAGTTGTGTCAATTTTACCTCGCATGAAAACCAAGAATGCATCAGCAGTGCTACAACTTATGCCTCCCAGAAGAGCGGCGAGTTTATCCAAACAGATGATTACAATCGCTGGGAAATAGTATGAATACAGTCAACGTCAACATAATGAGCCTTTTGCTTGGCAGTAACCCACTCGCTGAGACTCCAAACGCATCAAAATCGTTGTTGCCGAATGGCTTGCCTGTTGCGGGGTCAACTGAAGCAGGGTTTGGTGTTGTCCTTGATCAATTGTTGACACCAAATGCCGAGGAAGGATTCGGACAAACAGCGAATGTCAATCATGTTGATCAATTGCTGACACCGACCACCGAGGAAGGACTCGGACAAACAGCGAATGTCAATCGTGCTGAACTTGAAGAACTATGCGGCTTATTCCCTAATCAGCCTGATGTTAATCCGAACCAAAGCAGGATAATCAAGCAGTCATCTGCCGATTTACTAAATGCGGGGATGAATAACAACGCAAATGTG
>JAYEIF010000236.1:0-31142 GCA_034659895.1 Candidatus Zixiibacteriota bacterium | reverse complement strand
TGCTGAACTTGAAGAACTATGCGGCTTATTCCCTAATCAGCCTGATGTTAATCCGAACCAAAGCAGGATAATCAAGCAGTCATCTGCCGATTTACTAAATGCGGGGATGAATAACAACGCAAATGTGATGGTTGGCACCGAAAACAATGATTCCAAGCTTCCGGGACAGGAAGCCATTCTTAATATGGCGTCTGTTGACAGTGAGTTACCAACAATTCAGATGCCACAAAAAGCAGTAGCGCCATTTGAATTGGCGAACATGACTATCAATCCGGATGAATCTCAGTTGTTGCCCGGTCAATATAAAGTGCAAAGCTGGTCTATAGAAGGAAAGACTCTGCATCTTGAAGTAGCAAAACCGGATAAACCCAGCTCTCCTATTCGAGTATCGATTTCTATTGATCAGATGACCGCCTTGAATAATAGAACGACTGAGGGCTCTTCAGTTACATCCGGCCAGCAACGCGTAGTTTTGGATGGAGCTCAGCAGCAGGATCTGAGCGATTTGCTTTCACGGTATGACATTAAGGAACTTCACATTAGTAAATCAAGCAAGTCGCTGGATAAAGCAATGATGCCAATGCGGGGGAATGAAATAGACGTTGAGATAGTTGCACAAAATATCGGGCAGGAACTGGTCATCAAAGCTAGACTACCACGTCACGCATTTAATAGAGCAGAGACTAATAAAGGTGGTAATGCCAAAGCAGCAGCGCCATTTGAGAAGTCAGTGATTGAGTCAAATCCAGAAACACAGCGTCCTGTTCAAGGGATAGCCCAACGCTCAACAGTAGATACTCAACCAGGATTTTCAGAAGATATTGTCCAGTTTGGAAAATTCTCAAAGAATGATGAATTTCAGAAGTCAGAAATGCTCAAGATGACATCTTCAAATGCAAAGGAAGGAGCTGGCGATACATCGAAAATGCTACCAGACTTTATGCATTCCACCAAAGAATTGACACTTCCGCGCGAAAGAGTTGATCTTCGCCCTGTAAGGTTTGAGATTCCAGAAAATTCCAAGATGCTCCTGAAAGCTAATGGCCAGTCAATTCGCCTTAATATCGAACCGAAACATCTTGGCCATGCAAGGCTTAGTTTGCATCTTCACAACAATCGATTACGAGCTATGGTCATCGTGGATAATACGCAGGCGAAAGTAACCATTGAAGGATCATTGGATCGCCTTATGGATACACTTAACAAAGTAAATATACAGGTTGATCGCATTGAGGTGAATGTGAATCAGCAGAACGCTAACGAACAATTTTCTCAGCAACGGCCGCATACAAACTGGCAACCAAACACCAGACGACCGTTTTCAATAGCAGATAATCTGAAAGAGATAGTCGAGCAAAACCCTGTCATGCCGCAGATGGAGACATCGTATGTCGAGGCGGGCAGGGTAAACTTGCTGGCTTAGGAGAATGTTATGGAAGGAGTTATACCAACAAACAACGTATTTCCAGAGGCTATGGGATCCGCGCCTTCCGGAAATATCAGCGCATTGGGTAAAGACCAGTTTCTGCAATTACTGGTTACCCAGTTGCAGAATCAAGACCCGCTAAGTCCAATGGAAGATAAAGATTTCATTGCGCAGTTAGCTCAGTTTTCATCAGTGGAACAATTGTCGAATATCTCCGATGGAATCAGCGAGTCAAACCAAAATGGCTATCTTCAAATGCAGTCCATTAACAATGTAATGGCGTCTAACTTAATTGGAAAAGAAGTTAAAGCAGGTTACGATAGCGTGTATTACGATGGTTCTACTTCACCAAAGATATCCTTCACAAGTGACCAGTATGCCGAAGATTTACAAATTAATATTAAGGATATCAATGGCTCAACTGTTGCAGTCTTAAATGAATCAGGTGTTAGCGCCGGTAAGCATACTTATGAGTGGGACGGTTTTGATAGTAACGGCAACCGTGCTAATGTCGGACAGTACAACATTGAAGTGGTAGCCACATCGTCCTCCGGTGAAACATTCAATCCGGACATGGTTCTAATCGGGAAAGTGGAATCTGTTATCTACCGTGGTGGTGCAGCCTATTTTCGTGTAGATGGAGTAGAGATTCCGTTCGGGGATGTAGCAGCTATAGGAGAGGAGGGAAGCTTTGACAATGGTGGCTGAGAAATAGCCATTTGAAAGAATATTGTTAAAGAGGTAACTATGAAAGTCAATCAACCTATTCAGATACAGCATTATCAACATCCGGTTGATCTAATTAATATCGCTAAGCACGGGAAATCCGAAACTGCTACGAATGCTAATAAGACATCCTTCAAGGATATGTTCTCACATGAGTTAGCAGAGTCGAAACAGCTGTCGTTTTCAAAGCATGCCCAGCAGCGGCTTTTCTCGCGCGGGGTTGAGCTTTCTGATGAAAAACTAAGCAAGATTGTGGATGCAGTCGATCGAGCAGATTCGAAGGGTTCCAAAGAGACATTGGTTTTAACCGAAGATGTCGCTCTGGTGGTGTCAGTTGAGAATCGTACTGTAATTACAGCTTTTGACCGCGATAACCTTCGTGATGGCATAGTCACCTCGATAGATTCAGCGGTTGTATTATGACTAATGAAAAAGAGAAAATGAGATTTAATAATAACCATAAACCTAACAGAGGGCTGGACTCCATTTTGATGGAGAGGCTCTGCTGTCTATGCATGGAGGAAAATGCATCATGATGGCATCATTATTTTCCGGTGTGTCCGGATTAAAGAATCACCAGGTGAAGATGAATGTGATTGGTAACAACATCTCAAACATCAACACTATTGGTTTTCAGGGAAGTCGAGTAACTTTCCAGGAAGCGCTTGTGCAAACTACGCGCGGCGCAGGCCGACCATCGGCAATAACCGGTGGAACAAACCCAATTCAGCTTGGTCTTGGGATGGAGGTAGGAGCTATTGATACCTTGTTTAAGCAAGGGGGACTTGAAACGACCGGTCAGATTACCGATTTGGCAATTCAAGGTGATGGGTTCTTTGTGCTCGGAGATGCAAATGGAAATAAATCCTACACTCGCGCAGGTGCGTTCGGCTTTGATTCTAATGCTACGCTTGTAGATCCTGCTACCGGTTTATACGTACTTGGCAAAATAGCAGACTCAACGGGTGAAATTCCGGAGTTGGCAACAACTGGCAAAATTATTTTACCGTTTGGACAACAAGATCCTGCTAATGCAACCAGCTCAGTTACACTTACGAGCAATTTGGATGCTTCAGCTACTGATGCAGTAGCTAGCCTTGAGGAATCCGATGGATCAGACGTGATTTTTGTGTCAGGGACAGCAGATGATGGTGTTGGAGGAACTCACAGTGTTGTAATAACCGGTAATCAAGCTACAAACGATGCACTTACAAGTGGTACATCTGGCATGGTGAGTAATCAAACACTTAGTACATATGGTGTAACCGAGCATGATAATAACTTCACTATTACCATAGATGGATCACATGAAGAGACAATATCTGGTATGACAGAGGATACGACTGTGGGCGACTTAGTCACAAAGATAAGTCAGGTTGACGGAATCACTGCTACTCTGTCAGCTCTGTCAGAGGGAGGAGAAATCGTTATCACGCGTGATTATGCGGGAGCTCACGCATCTTATAATTTTGTATTTTCGAATTCACAGGGGGCTGGTGACGTTATTGATGCTATTTTTGGCGCTACTATCGACTCTTCAGGTGGGGAGGCAACAACTCTGGCTGCGGTAGATACATTCACTCCTGATGTTGGCTCTGGCCCCGCGGCGGCTGATGTTGTTACAAATCTTGATTTGGTGTTTGACCAAGCCACCGGCATGGTAACTGGCTTGGATGGACTTGGCGGCGGCGGTGTAACTATTTCAAGTGGCACCGGTGGCATCTCAGAAACTGCAGTTGGAGAATCTTTGGTCATTGAAACAGAACCAACAACTCATACAGCATCAATTAGTATATTTGATTCTCAGGGTGGAAAACACACTCTTTCGATTAAATTTTTCAAATCGACAGTCACCAACCGATGGGAGTGGGAAACTTCTGTGTTGGGAGATGCAACTGTACAAAATGGCAGTTCAGGATATGTGCTGTTCAATAAGGATGGCTCATTGAATACCTTTGATTACAATGGCGGCGCTGA
Organism: Candidatus Zixiibacteriota bacterium; assembly: GCA_034659895.1. GTDB lineage: Bacteria > Zixibacteria > MSB-5A5 > GN15 > FEB-12 > B120-G9. The sequence goes on along the minus strand of JAYEIF010000236.1, from coordinate 27,013 downwards.
TTCGATGACTATCAACCCAAACAACGGCGCTGATACTTTAGATTTAGGCTTCAACGCTGGTACTGCCTTTAGTTATGATGGTTTGACCAATTTTGCTTCCGGACATCATACAGCGTCTATTACAAATCAAGATGGTTATGGTGTTGGAATACTGGATAAAATCGCCATAGACAAAGCAGGTAATATATCAGGTATTTTTTCAAACGGTGTTACAAGGGTACTGGCACAGATTGTTATATCCGATTTCTTCAACGAAGCCGGTTTACGAAAAGCTGGTAAGTCTATGTATCAGGAATCCGCTAACTCCGGAACCGCTGTTGAGGGTATCGCGGGGGAAACGATTGCCGGAGATATATTCTCAGGAGCTCTCGAATCATCATCGGTAGATATTGCTGAGGAGTTTACTAGTATGATCACAGCCCAGCGTGGGTTCCAGGCTAACGCTCGTGTAATTACGACTTCAGACTCAATGTTAGAGGAACTTGTTAATATTAAGAGATAGTTACTATGATAAAAGCAGCCCGATTGACATACACACCACCCCTGTTAGCAGTGGTTTCGCATGGAGTTGCGGTAGCGACCTATGAGGACGTTTCATCAACAGGACGTGGGTTGGGAAAACGACTCAGGAATGGATTAAACAAATATGCAATCGGGCTGTGTTTGTCAGTACATACGCCATATCCGGGTTTTTCAACTCGGACATATTTGAGATAGGATTGGGAGTAAACTATGGCAGATGAAGAAGAGAAAACTGTAGTAGAAGCTGGTAAGAACGAAGCTAATGAAAGTGATGGAAAAGGTGGCGGCAGCAAAAAGCTTATTCTTCTTGGAGGTGTTGGGTTTGGCGCTGTGGTAGTAGGTGTTGTACTGGCGCTCTTTGTTGTTAAGCCGATGATGGGAGGTTCGGGAGATGGTTCTGAACAAGAACAAGGCACCGAGGAAGTAGCCGAGGCTGAGCATGAGGAGAGTCACGGTGACCACAAAGGCGCCGAGGGGTTCTTGTGCACGATTGAAGATATAATTGTCAATCCTGCAGGGACTGGTGGCTCGCGCTATCTTTCCGCATCTTTTAGCTTCAGTATGAAATCATCTAAAGCTAAGTCCGCTTTCGAAAAGAATGAATATGTTATCCGTGATGCACTTATCACAATTTTGTCTTCAAAGACGGTAGCTCAGTTGACGAACTCGAGAGAGAAAGAAATTGTACGCTATCAGATTAAAAAGCGTATTTCGAAATTGCTAAAAACTAAAGGGTTAGAAGGTGTTTACTATACGAACTTTGTTTTGCAATAAGGATAGTTAATAGTGGCTAAGATTCTTTCACAGGATGAAATTGATGCTCTGCTGACGACAGTGTCGTCGGGTGAGAAAGATATCGAAGAGCAGGCGGCGGATGATGACCTGTTGCGAAATATCATCGCTTACGATTTCAAGCATCCAAACCGTGTCTCCAAGGATCAAATACGGACTCTGGAGAACATGCACGATAACTTAGCAGGACACTATAGTTCTTCTCTGTCAACGATAGCTCGAACTATTGTTGACATTGATTTGGTGTCGGTGGATCAGATAACCTATTCCGAATTTATTATGTCTCTGGTTACACCGTCATGTACGTTTACTTTCTCTGCCGAACCGCTTGAGGGAGTCTGTCTAATAGATTTCAACCCTACTCTGACTTTTGCTTTTGTTGAACGCATGTTTGGGGGAAGCGGCAAAGTAATGGAGTCCGAACGAGAGTTGACATCAATTGAAAGAATGGTTATGGGGCGTTTGGCTTCCAAGTTTTTCCAGGATCTGGGACGCTCATGGAAAAACATCCTGGAACTCAATATTGAGCAGAAGAGTTTTGAAACCAATCCTCAATTTATCCAGATTGTTCCTCCGGGCGAGACTGTTATAGTAGTTTCCTTTCAGGTCAAGCTGTACCAGTCCACGGGACTGCTGACTATATGCTATCCTTATATGGCTTTGGAATCAATCATTTCCAAACTGTCAGCGCAGAACTGGATTGATGCGACCAAGATCAGAAGTCTTGATGCTGATAAAAATGTCAATCGAGAGAATCTTGGTTTAGTGGATGTTGATGTTTCAGCAACTCTGATGGAGACATCTCTCAAAATGAAAGATTTCTTGCAGTTGAAGATTGGAGATATTGTTCCGTCTGAAAGAAAAATTAATGAACCACTTGATATATATGTTAGCAAACGAAAGAAATTTCTGGGTCGCCCAGGACTTTCTGGCAAAAAGCGAGCTTTTCAAGTAACAGAAGTTTATGAAAATCCATTGAAGGAGGCTGTAAACAATGACGGATGAGGAGAAAGTTGAATCTCAGGAAGAGGTTCAATCCTCCGAAGGTGCCGAAGAAGTTGCTGAAGAGGGAAACGATTCAGCTCCGCCTGCCTCGGACCCTGAGGAAAAAGCAGACGAGAAATCTGATGAGGTTGAGAATAAAGATTCCGCTGATGACGAATCTATAAGCGATGAGGAAAGCAAGCAACCTGATGAGGAAAACGCCGATAATGACAAAGTTGTCAATGAAGAAGACGCTTCAGAAGATGATGCTGAAGCATCCATGATGGCTATGCTTGAGGATTTACCGGATGAGGAAAAGGGAGCAAAGCCTGAAGATATCGATTTCAAATCTTCAGATGTATCAGATGCAAAATTTCAACATTTGTCCGGAAATACTGGGGGAAACAAGGCAAGCAATATCGATCTTCTTATGGATGTCAACCTGCCTGTCACAATTGAGCTCGGGCATACTAAAATGTCAATATCGGACATTCTGGATCTTGGACCTGGGTCAGTAGTGGAGCTTAACAAACTTGCAGGCGAACCGGTCGATGTTATGGTTAACTACAAAATTGTGGCTAAGGGGGAGGTTGTAGTTGTCGATGAGAACTTCGGCGTCAGAATTACCCAGTTGATGACCCCTGAGGAAAGGCTGAAACAGCTAAGTGAAGAACAATAAGCCAAAGCGGCGTTCAATTATTACGGTTGTCGTTATTATCGCGGTTGCCATTGTTGGTTTACTTGCGATTAACACTGATCCCGTAACTGCTGATCGTGGTGTCAATCAGGTTGATACTGAAGATTCAGGAATGAAGTACGAGACATTTGCAAGCTCAGCATTACCAGCGCTGCTGCGAATGGTCAGTGCTCTTGTTGTGGTAATTGCCTGTATTTACGGCGCTATTCTTTTACTCAAGCGACTTATGGGACGCAACTACAGAGGCTCTGGCCAATTACGCGCACTGGAAGTGCTTGAGACAACCAGCATAGCACCGAAAAAAACGGTTTCATTGATTCGTGTAGCAGATAAATCAGTTCTGGTTGGAGTAACCGAAAATGGAATGTCGGTTCTGACTGAACTGAGCTCGGATCAAACAGCAAAAGTGATGATTCCGGAGGAGAGAGAACTTCAGACTGAAGAAGACTTTGCGAGTTCCTTTGGCAAAGCTTGGAACCGTCTTCGCCAGACGACAAACTTTCGGCGTAATAAAGCAGCTCTTGACAGTTAGTGGCTGCTGGAATCGGTGTGTCTGAAGACACATCAACCGTGTGCGAAATGGATATCGTGCACGAAAAAAATGATATATAGGATATTATGACAAAAACGACGGTGCTAATCATCATCAGCCTGCTTGGGCTGCTCATCTTAACAGCCGATGTTTCGGCACAGACATTACCAAAGGTCTCGGTAGAAGTGGGCGAGTCGGATAACCCATCCGATCTTTCTACAACTCTTCAAATTGTTATACTGCTGACTGTTCTGGCACTGGCTCCTTCAATCATTATTATGGCGACATCATTCATCCGTTTTATTGTGGTGATGTCATTTTTGCGTAATGCAATGGGAATTCAGCAAATGCCTCCAAATCAATTGCTTGTTGGACTGTCATTGATTTTGACGTTCTTTGTTATGTCGCCAACTGTCACTAAATCCTACGAAGAAGGTATAAAACCATACATCGACGAGAAGATTGAATCCGATGTAGCTTTCGATAAAGCTGTTAAACCATTCAGAACGTTTATGCTTGCTCAGACGCGCGAGAAAGATCTCGCTTTGTTTGTGAATATCGCCGATCTTGATCAACCGGATAATTCTGATGATATCCCACTGCAGGTGTTGGTCCCGGGGTATGTCATCTCGGAATTACGGACTGCATTTCAGATAGCATTTGTCCTGTTTGTGCCGTTTTTAGTGATTGATATGGTTGTGGCGTCGGTGCTTATGTCGATGGGTATGATGATGTTACCTCCTATCATTATTTCATTGCCGTTTAAGATATTATTATTTGTGCTGGTCGATGGCTGGTATTTACTGGTTAAGTCGTTGGTGCAATCGTTCAAAGTGTGAAAGGTGGCGCTGGTATGACTCCTGAAATGGTAGTTGCAATCGGGCGTGAGGCTCTCACTGTAACGGTGATGGTTGCAGGACCGATGCTGCTTTTTGGATTGGTTGTCGGTCTGGTTATATCACTGTTTCAGGCAGTTACACAGATTAATGAAATGACGTTGGTTTTCGTTCCAAAGATACTCGCAGTAGGGCTGGCGTTGTTAATTTTCCTTCCATGGATGATCAATGTTGTGACTGATTTTGCCCGCCATATGTTTGAAATGATACCCGGGTTGGTTGGATAGCAAAATATCATAAATGAACACACCTGAACTATTTTCCACCACTACTGGTAACAATTTCCTTAATAATTCTCTGATATTCTAAGTTATTTTTCAAGAGCCCTTCTAATAAGTGTAGTAACAATAGCTTACAGTTACTTGCCGACGTGTTTCAATCTGGCACACATTTTGAATAGATAAATTAACGATAAACCTAAAGTACGGATTTGAGAGCATTGTTTGACTTTATAAATTACGGAACTGAGACACTACAGATATTCATGCTGGTGTTGTTGAGAACATCCGGTTTGTTTATCATAGCGCCTATTTTTAGCAATAAATCAGTTCCAAAAATGGTGCGAGTTGGGCTGGTGATAATCCTGGCCGGTATTCTCGTCTCGGCTATTAAACAGCCTTATATCCCCGAAATTGTATCACTTTGGCAACTCGCCGGATTGGCTATAAAGGAAATCCTTGTTGGGTTCGTAATTGGTCTGACTTTTCGGTTTCTATTTATGGGTATCAAAACCGGCGGCGCAATTTTAGGCTACCAGCTTGGGCTGGCTATGGTGAGCCTTCCTGATGTAGATACTTCAGGACAGGTTGCAGTGATTGCCCGCTTATGGGTATTATTGGCTACTCTGATTTTTTTAGCTGTGAATGGCCATCACATTGTTATCACTTCTCTGGTTGATAGCTATCGTGCGATGCCGGTTGGTCAAGTGGCAACTGATGTCCCGATTGGTGAGATGATTCTTCGGTACAGCAGTTATGTCTTCGTGATTGCCATCAAAGTAGCGGCTCCAATCTCGGTTACGTTATTCCTTGTCGATGTTTCACTTGGTACAATTGCCAAGATGATGCCGACTATGAATGTGTTTTTCGTCGGTTTCCCAATCAAAATTGGAGTAGGACTTACGGTGGTAGCTATGTCACTGCCGCTGTTTTCCTATCTTCTAAGGAACTTCATTCGGGTACTCGATGGTAATTTACAGGTAATGTATGCAGCTTGGGGTAAGGTGTAAGTATTATGCCGGAACAGGGATTTCAGGAAAAGACAGAGAAGGCGACTCAAAAACGTCGAGAAAAATCTCGTGAGCGCGGTCAGGTAACTAAATCGATGGAGCTCAACTCCGGAGTTTTAATCAGTTTGGGTTTTCTTACTTTATATATCGCTGGTCCATATATGGCCGATCATATTCAGGCGTTAATGCGTAACATAATGGCAAATGCTCCATCTCTGGTTGCTGCAGATCCGACTTTCTACAAAATCTTTTGCGACAGTATCATGAAATTTCTGCTGATTATGGCGCCAATTTTTGTGTCTATCTCTGTAATAGCATTTGGTATTAACGTTGCTCAAGTTGGATTCCGTATTACTCCCAAGTCAATTGAGCCGAAGTTTGAGAAGCTTGATGTCATTAAAGGGATTAAACAGAAATTTGCGCTCAAAACACTGGTACAGCTCATCCGCGACACGCTTAAGTTGGCGGTGGTTGGATTTATTGCATACAAAGCAATTGCCGGAGAGTTTGCCGGGTTTTTCAAATTGGCTGATATGACAGTCTCGCAGGTGGCATCAGCGATGGGTAAATTGGCGCTGGAATTGGCTATTAAGGTTGGTGTGGCAATTCTGATTATCGGTATCATCGATTATGTTTACCAAAAATACGAATTTGAGAAATCGATTCGTATGAGCAAGCAGGACATTAAAGACGAAAATAAAGAAACCGAAGGCTCACCACAAAATAAATCACGTGTACGCCAGATACAGTCACAGATGGCACGAACGCGAATGATGCAAGCTGTTCCTCTGGCGGATGTTGTTGTAACTAACCCAACACGTCTTGCAGTGGCTCTCAAATACGATCAGGAACAATCAAACGCTCCTTATGTGTTGGCAAAAGGTCAACGAAAGATCGCCGAGGGAATCAAGGCTATAGCTCTTAAGCATAATATACCAATTATTGAGGACAAGCCTCTTGCGCAAGCTCTATTCAAAATGTGTGATGTCGGACAGTCAATTCCAGCGGCCCTATATCGGGCTGTCGCCGAAATGCTGGCTTATGTATACCGTTTGAAAGGAAAGGTCGTAAACTGATATGGCAGCTCAGGGGACACAGAAAAGCCTCTTAGAGGTTATTACCTCACGTTCTGATATCGTCCTTTCGCTTGGTGTCGTGGGTATCATTGGCGTGCTCATAATTCCCATACCGACCTCCTTGCTCGACTTTGCCTTGGCTTTCAATATTACTTTTTCGCTGGTAGTATTGCTGACTACGCTCTATGTAACCCGCCCGCTCGATCTTTCAGTATTTCCGGGCATGTTGCTGATTGTCACCCTAATGCGATTGTCACTTAATGTGGCATCGACACGGCTTATTCTTGGGCATGCTTATGCAGGTGAGGTTATCAAGTCTTTTGGTGATTTTGTTGTTCAGGGTAACTATGTCGTTGGTTTTATCGTTTTCATTATTTTAGTGATTATTCAGTTCGTCGTGATTACCAAGGGAGCGACAAGGATTTCCGAGGTGGCGGCGCGATTCACATTAGACGCTATGCCAGGTAAGCAGATGGCTATTGATGCTGATCTTAACGCTGGCATCATTTCTGAGGTAGAAGCTAAAAATCGCCGAGAGGATATATCTCGAGAGGCTGATTTCTATGGAGCAATGGACGGTGCTTCGAAATTCGTGCGCGGTGATGCTATTGCCGGTATCCTGATTACACTGATTAATATCATCGGAGGTTTCATTGTCGGTATTGCCATCAATGATATGAGCATAACTGACTCTATTAGAACCTACTCGCTGTTATCGATAGGCGATGGTCTGGTAACTCAGATTCCCGCTATGTTGGTGTCAACAGCTTCTGGAATTATTGTTACTCGTGTCGCAGCTACAGCTAACATGGGGACTGATTTGGCAAAACAGCTAACAAATCAGCCGCGCGCTATTATTGTAGCTGCAGTAGTTTTGTTCATATTCGGTATGCTTCCGGGCATGCCAACATTTACATTTATGGCTTTTAGTGCAGTAGTCGGGGGAATTGGTTATCTGACAAAAGAGGTACATGCGAAAAAAGAAATCGCCGCCAAGAAAGAAGAACAGCAAAAAACTAAACAAGAGCAGACGCCTGAGGAACGGGCTGAGGATTTATTAAAAGTTGACTCTCTCAGTCTGGAGATAGGTTACGGTCTTATTCCGCTGGTCGATCCAAATCAAAACGGCGATCTACTTGATAGAATCTCAACCATTCGCAAGCAACTTGCTTCAGAGCTTGGCATTGTAATTCCACCTGTACGAATTCGAGATAATGTAGCTCTAAAACCAAATGAATATGTCCTCAAAGTTAAAGGAATTAAGGTCGCATCGTATGAATTGATGACAGACCATGTGCTGGCTATTAATCCCGGATATATCGAGGAACCGCTGGAAGGATTTAATACTAATGATCCCGCCTTCGGTTTGTCGGCAACTTGGGTGCTACCGAATATGCGTGAAGTAGCTGAAGCTAAGAACTATACAGTAGTGGAGCCAAACGCTGTGGTGGCTACACATCTAACCGAAGTTATTCGTAAGTCGGCCGCTGAAATACTTACGCGGCAGGATGTTCAACATTTGATTGATATTCTCAAGGAAGATTCTCCCGCACTGGTGGAATCAATTATTCCGGAATCGGTATCGTTGGGATTATTGCAGAAAGTTTTGCAAGGTCTTTTGAGCGAACGAGTGCCTGTACGAGACCTTGCTACTATTCTCGAAACATTATCTGATTATGTGGGAGCTACTAAGGAGCCAGATGTGCTTGGCGAATATGTCCGTATGGCGCTCAAACGACAGATAAGTGAACTTTACAGGGATAGAGAAGGGAAAATCAATGTGTTCACACTGGACCCGGCTGTTGAGCAGAAGCTGGCTGAATCAGTGCAGAACACAAAGCAGGGGCTGATGTTGACAATTGATCCAACTATGGCGGAAACACTGCTGACAAATATGGGACAACAGATTGAAACTATGCAAAATGCTGGATTAACGCCAGTGTGTCTGTGTTCTCCAAACATCAGATTAGCTCTGCGACGTCTGACTGAGGCGAAATATCCAAGTCTGGCGATAGTGTCATATAACGAAATCCGTCCGGAAGCGGAGGTTGTGTCAATGGGGATAGTGAGGTTAAGCAATGATAATTAAGTCGTTCACAGGAGAATCGACAAAAGAGGCGATGAAGATGTTGCGCAGTGAAATGGGTGGAGAGGCTGTAGTTTTGAAAACCCGTCAGATGAAAGGGCACAACGGCGCAGTGCAGGTTGAAATTACCGCATGCATGGAGCGTCCTACCGTATCGCAGGCGGCGAAAATTCTCAGGGAACAGCCGTCAAGTAATAGTAACCGACTGACAAATGATACTATGCAGAGCAAAATGCTGCAAAAAACTCACTCATCCGACAGTCAGAGAATGAAACCGCTATCAACTGATAAGAAAATTTCTGAGAAGCCGAAAGAGAGAATTAAAGCGAAGGAGAAAGCCATTGAAACTCAGATGGCCGCAGATACAGACATTGGGAAAAAACCGAACACAAAAGCAAAAGCTGTTCCCTCTGATGATGATGCCGGCATAGTACGAATGGAGCAAAAACTGGATAGGTTACTTCGTTTGAATCTGGTTTCATCGGAAGATTCAACTATGGCACAAAAGTTTTCTCCGATTGTCTCAATTATGAAAGATGCCGACCTGCCGAGGGAATTTATTGAGAAGTTCTTTATTTCGTGCTTCGACAAATATGATACCTCTGAGGAAATTATGGGGTTCACTCGTCGCGAGTTAGTTAATGCACTGGCTGAAATGATGACTCCATCTCTTTCGTTTAGTAACGGAGATCGAGTGATGTTTCTTGGACACGCTGGCGTCGGAAAATCTTCTGTCATGGGCAAACTGGCTGCGCAACTTGTTACGCAGGGAAAACAGAAAATTAAACTGGCCGGATTGGATTTTCAGAAGGTGGCGGCACTTGAGGAGCTTGCCGTATACGCTGACCTGCTCAGTGTTGAAATGTCAGAGGTTGACAAGAAAGAAGATAAAGATGCTGTCATTTTAATCGACACACCTGCAATTCCAACTGATATAGAAAAACGGTCTGCATTGGAAAATCTTGTCGGAAAAACTAATACTACTCATCGCATTGCTGTGTTCTCAGCCCTGACTCGCACAACAGATATCGCTTTTCTGGCTCGACAGTTGAAACCGATGTTACCAACTCATATTGCTATCACAATGCTGGATATGACAAATCGCTGGGGATCTATTGCAGCAATTGCCAGAGCGTTAGAAGTTCCCGTAGTGTTTATTAACGAAGCCCCTGGCGGTATTGGTAAGATCGGCATACCTGATCCAAATCGTTTCGCCCAAACTATTCTGAAAGATGGAGTCATTCATGAATAAGCTCAAATTTGCCCGTGGAGGTGAGAATACAGAACGCTGGCTTGGAGCCAAACTGGTATCAGTAATCTCTGGTAAAGGGGGTGTTGGCAAGTCGGTATTGGCGTACAATCTGGCTGAAAGAATTTCAGCTTCTGATGTACGGGTGCTTCTCGTTGATACTGATTTCTCTTGTGGCAGTCTGCATGTTCTGGCAAATCAAGTTTGTGAGTATGGCATTGTGGAGTTTGCAAGAAAGGAGCTGTCACTGGAAAAGGCCAAGACAGTTTTATCTGATAATCTGCATTTGCTGCCATCGCCAACTGTTTGTACAGACCGCAAATTCTACGATCCCAAGGAAGCCACTCAATTATTGATGAACCTTCGACAAGAAGGCTCAGATTATGATGTTATCATTATTGACCATAGTTCAGGAATTTCAGAAGCTGCCGCGGCGATAGTTAGGACTTCCGATTTAAATCTGATAACTATAGTGCCGGAGCTGACATCAATATCCGATGGGTATGGACTTTACAAATATCTGGTTAAATCTGGGGAAATTGGACACTGTCAGCTTTTAATTAATCGTGTTATTGCTGCTGAAGAGGCCGAGAACGTCCGTCATAAGATCGGAGCCATTACGGAAAGATTTCTTGGACGACCACTTGGTTGCATTGGGTCAGTACCTGAAAACATAGCGGTCCGCAACTCAGTCGCATCTCAGATTCCGATTGCCCAATACGATAGCAATTCAAAAGTATCGATCGCTCTATCGGCAATGGCTCGTGCGGTAGTCCTTGAACTGTTCAAAAACAAGGTCAAAACAGATTCTATAATAGAAGATAGTGTAAATAATGAACCGGCTGTAGCCGATATAAGGGAATAACATTCATATGGTTAGTGCAACGAAAACAAGGCCAAAGAAGACGAGCCAGAAGTTTGATAGGACAACTGCAGAAACTGCGGTTCATGGGAAGAATTACACGCGAACGAACAAATGGAAGGTATCACCTCGTGAATGGAGTATGTATCACAGATACCAAACACCCGAACTACGCAAGCAATTACTCAACAAGTATATCCCTCTTGTTCGCAACGTGGCTACCCGAATGGCAATGGGTTTCCCTAGTTCGGTGGATGTGGATGATTTGATTAACACTGGTATGATTGGCCTTATTGAGGCATTCAAAAATTTTGATCCAGATCGAGGTGTCAAGTTCGAAACCTATGCGGTGCCCAGAATCAGAGGCGCTATCCTTGATGAACTACGAGCTTTGGACTGGATACCGAGATCAACCAGGTCCAAATCCCGTGAGATTGATAAAGCCATAACAGTGTTGGAGAATAAATTTGGACGTTTACCAAAAAAGCACGAGTTAGCAAAATATATGAAAATCACTGAAAGGGAGCTCTACTTGGCGATTGATGATGTTTCCGGAACTCAGGTTCTATCGCTTGATGAGATTATCTATCGTGAAGACGATAATCGGCAGGTGCCTCGTATTGAGATGGTAATAAACAAGGATATTCATTCTGTTTTAGGCGAAATTGAGGATAGTGAAATAAAAGGTTTCCTATCAGTAGCTATAGATCGGCTCACCGAGCAAGAGAGTATGGTAATAGCTCTTTATTATTATGAAGAGCTGACCCTGAGGGAGATTGGTGAAGTAATGCATATCTCTGAGTCAAGGGTTTCTCAAATACATACGCGTGCTGTTATAAAACTGCGCGGGATGGCGAACGACAAGTTTTCCAGAACCGGGTAGAAGTAGAGTAAAAAAACAGGAGAGTGGAGGATGAACCAGGAGATTGAATCAGTAGATAATCTGCCCCGGCAGCATGTATCTCGAAAAGTCAACCCTGCGGATCACTCTAAGGAAGAACAGGATCAGGAGTCATTTGACAAAACACTGAAGAAGGCGCGAAAGAAGAAAGACGACGAGAAGAAAGACAATGAGAAGAACAATCTTGATACGCTTACTATAAACCAGAATTCCAAGGATGAAGAGAAAAAAAATAACAATGATGACAACGACGAAGCGACAGAAAATCAAGACACTACAACAGACAGTGATAAAGAAAATAGTGAATCCGAAAGCGAGCAATCGTCGCAGCATCGGATAGATTTTAGAGCTTAAATATAGGATAGCAAGATATGGATATCTCAAACAATCTACTTATTGATTTATTGTTAAACTTAGCTGGGTTTATTGTCGCAGGAGCATTGTTTCTGACGATTTATTCCATTTTCAAACATCGAAAAAAGCCAAAAATATCTTCGTCAAAAAAGACTTTGGAAGTCAATCTTGAAGCTGATGAGAAACCTGCTGTTAGGAAATCATTCCAAACAGGAGCTGGAGAGTTCATTAGATTTTCAGAGAAGCATGAATTAGACGGAAAGCCTAATAATTCCAACGGCCAGTATAGACGAACCCTATCTATTCAAAAAGCCCGCGAGATGATAAAAGAAGGAGCCGCAGATGCTGAGATTAGATCTGCTGTCCCTGTTTCGGAGGCCGAGTTGGCCGTCCTAAAATTTGAACATAAATAATAGAATAGAGGAGAATTAAATATGGCAAACGAGATTCCTTTTTTTCTGTCAAAGGTAGAATGCCCAATTTGTAAAACAATTAACGAATTTGAGACCCTTAAAATGGGGGCCTATGTTGAAGAGGATCGCGACACCGATTTCTGCCCACTGGAAATCAAGTGGAGATCCCCTAAATATCAATCGTACAATCCATTGGCGTTTTTCGTTGCTACCTGTAGTAATTGCTATTATTCGCACGAATTGACAAACAAATTCAAGGAATGGAAGAGCGACAACAACTTCCGCACTTACAAATTAAAAGCCATTAAGGATGTTCACCTTGACCAATTGGCTGTCTCAGATTCTTTTGTGAAGCGGATTGGTGAGGCTATCGATTTGGACCTATTCCCAAATGAATCAGCTATTCTGAAATTGCACTTGGCTGTCTTCGATGAACAGGCGTTTGCGCATCATAGCAAACTGGATGTTGGTCGATATTACCTGCGTATAGGTTGGGTTTTCAGGGGATTGGAGTCTTTTGCAGATCCTATGCAAGCCGCTATGCAGGGGATGTTGTCTGATTTAAATTCTCGCTATAAGACCTTATGGGGTGCGGTGGATCAGTCACGGGATGAAATTGGCAAGTTTGTTGAGTACTCTGATGCTTTATTTAATACCGATGATATCACAGCTAGCCTCAAATCTCAACTTTTACCGTTCAATGAACGATTCCAGGCTGCTGGCAAAGGAATTGCAGATTCGCTCGAGAGTACCAGTCAGCAGCTGAACTCACTTAACGATCTAATTACTGAATTTCGTTCCGTGAGTATTGGTGGTGAAACAGCAGATTCTTCCGGGGCAAAATTTGGCAAATCCGCTTCCTTTAATCAGTTCCTAACAGAGTTGAAAGAGAATTGGGACGGCATTGTAACCAATGAACACGAAGCCCTTGAAAAAGCAGTTAAGAACTATAGTGAAGCGTACATCGAGGGGCGTGGCATAGCTCAAGGCAACCAGCAGATTCAGGTTTTGTATCTTATTGCGGAATTATCACGCCGTGTTGGTGATTATGAGACAGCCAAAGAGTTTTTCAACAGCACGATTAAAAATGGCCAGGAATATATCTACCGAAACCGCAACGACAAGTCCCGCACGGCACTAGCGCGCAAAATACTTGAGCTGGCTATTGAACAGGGGAAAGAAAATATGAGAGTTCTCAAATCCTCGTAACAACTTGGAGTTAAGTGACTGTGCAGTATGCTTTGAGACATTCCGATGATCCACTTAAGGTATGGGAAAAAATTGAGATTGTCGTTGGTGAGGGGTCAGAGGCTGGCCACTATTCAGCTCGAATCGAGGATTTCAACGATTCAGGTATTGTAATTACTCCTCCCGAGTTTGATCACGGTAGTGCTCTGCTGAAGGATGGCAGTGGTTGTACAGTAGTACTGATGCGTGATGATGCAGTGTATCAGTATAATACGCAAATCAGAATGCAAAAGACTGCACGTGTGAAGTTTTATGTCATAGGTCCACCAAAAAATGTGAAACGTGTCCAGAGACGGCAGTTTGTTCGCATTGAGATGTTGCAAAAAATCAGATATGCCATCGTGGACTCAGCTGATAACGACAGTTCGGAATCAGATGAGCTGTCTTGGAACGATGGAACCATTGTTAATCTGAGCGGTGGGGGTGTGCTTCTCAAAAATGATAATGGAATCAAACAGGGGACATTGGTTGTTCTTAATATGTCATTTCTGACTGAATACGATCTGCCGGACATGATTGTTGCCGTATGTAAGAGGTCATTCAAAGATAATGGGACTCATATGTCAGGATTTGAATTCCTTCGCAATAATCAGCTTAAACGTGCTTGTAATTCGGCACAGCTGAAACGCTTGCCCGAATCGGTCAGGGCATTTGATAATTTGGCGCAGAATGAGATGATAAATTTTGTATTCAGACGTCAGATAGAGCTTCACCAGAAGGGGTTGCTGTGAATACAAAATTAATAGACGAGCCTACCACGTTGACGCCGGAAGAGATTGACATCTCAAAGATTGATATTTCATCTACGGTAGGGCACAAAATAACACTCTTCTCAGACCAATTTGCAGGGCAGTCGCTCATCAGTCGAATCGTTGTAGCAACAGGCAACACAATCTCTCTTGATCGAAGTGGTGGGTTTGGCTTGGTCGATAATCTTGTTAATAATCAGAAAGTAATTGTAAAGCTGGATTACAAGGGTGAGGAAATAGCTATTCTGGGGACTCTCAAGAGAGTCAATAGAGGAGGATGCAAAGTCCAATTCGACGACAAGGTGCAACCACTGTTCCGCCGACGTTACCCGCGAGCATTCCTGCGTTGCCCGATCAATCTGGCGGCAGTGCCGATTCAATCGTTTTCATCCTCGCGTCTTTCGAAATTACGATGGATGATTACTAATACAGTCAATCTGTCCGGTGGCGGCGCACTGCTTGATTTTTCCAGCTACCTGGAAAGCACAACCTATCTATTTATGAACATTGACTTCAAAGAAATCTTGTTCCCTTCACTGTTGCTTGGTCAGGTATGTCACTGTCAGCAGATGGAGGACGGACATTTCCATATAGGTGTTGAGTTTATTCCCCGAGAAGAGCAGGAGCGTCACTTCTCAACTACGGTCGTAAGGCAACTTCCAACGGCTCTGGCCACCTATGATGATGTGCAACGCTTTTTGTTAAGTAAGAAAATAGTAGCATGGATGCAAAATAGAAACCAATGATTGGAAAGGTATTAAATTATGAAAAGCAAATCAAAGACTCGATTTATCAATGATGTAGAAGTGCCGAGTAACCGTCTGAAAGTTCGCAAGCCATTCAGGATTCAACGTGATAATCAACGGCGCTATATTCGGTTGGAGATTTCGACTCCCATGGATTTGAGAATGGTTAAGGATGACTTTGGCAACTTTTTGTCCGCACAGCAAGATTACGAAATACATGGAGAAATTCTTAACATTTCCGCGGGTGGTGTCTTAGCTGATCTGGAACAGCCATTGAATGAGAACGATATTGTCGCTCTTCGTTTCTGCCTGCAGGATGTGGAAACTATAGAAAATGTCCTCGGGTTTGTGAAGCGGGTTGATGGCGATAATGGTAGTTACCTGACTGGAATTGAGTTTGTTGGGAAACAACAGTTGGAAGATCGCTTTTCAGGACCCGAGTTGGAATTTCTATCGGATAGTTTTGGTGATTTTGACAGCCGAGTTGAGGAGGTCCTTAATAACTATCTATTTAGCGAGGTTGGGGCTGGCAATGAATAAAGTTCTTCTATTTTTGGCAGTTGTATCTATTGGAGCTAGTCTGTTTGCAAGTACACCCAATAGAGCTCAAAGAGGACCTCGCACAGTTATGGTCTGGGTTAATGATTATCCCACGCCGTGGGGTGAATCTCAAATAGAAGATCTACTTATTCGCAGTTTTAGCAGAACTGGCCACTTGAGGGCTTTTCCTATCAATACTAACGCTAATCAAATGACTAATTTCCCTCGGGATTGGTTCAATGCCGATTCTCTCGCTGATTGGACGGCGAAGAAAAAGTCTCGCTTTGTGTTGGTGGTTGATGTTCTCAACGAACGATTAGAGCGCAGGAAAGGATTTCATCTCCCGATGGTGTTCCACAAGTATCAAACGGTTGGTATCATTGAAGCGGACGTACGATTGTTTGATGCCCGATTAGGAAGGTTCATAATGAGTGAATCACTGAAAGTGGAAGAAGGAGGTCCTAAGATATTTCAATTTACAATGGACGATGACATCAATGATCCCGACCTTCATCTGACAACACCGAAAAAGCTAAGTTTTATAGCTCATTTGGAGAAGAAGTTCTGCCATAGAATAATTGAACGATTAGGGGAAGAGATATTGTTAAGATGAGAATTTAATAAAAAAATTTGCAGGTATATAAGGATATGTTAGATATAGCGACACTTGAAAGAACTGGGGCAGACACTCATACTGTTATGGGAAGTCTGGATCTTATTGGAGTAGGGATGTTTCGTCTTAATGGGGAAGGATACCTTATCGATTTTAACGAAACAGCCTCAGGAATACTTGGTGTGGATGATGACACGCCGTGGAATGATTTGCACATCTCAAGTGTGGATCGGTTCCTGTCATTGGGACTCTCTGAACAGCTCGATAATGTTTTAATGGGACAGAGCAGGTTTATCAAGCATCAGATAAAATGTACCAATCGATTTGGGAAATACATGGCACTGGATATTTGTTGCGTTCCTCACCAGAATGAAGGCAATGAAAACGAAATAATCGGCTTTATTCAGGATTTTGCCGACGAACAATACTCTGATTCCGGCGAGAGCAAACATCGTCGCAGGTTGCACATTCTGGCCGATGTGGCTGCGGCTTTGTCTTCATCGGCGGAGCTGAGACAGATTCTTCAGGTTATTCTTACCGGAGCTACTGCCTCTCAGGGACTTGGATTCAACCGCGCCTTTCTCTTTTTATACGATGAAGCCGCTGAATGTCTGACTGGTCATCTGGCTGTTGGTCCATCATCGGCGGAGGAAGCCGGTCACATTTGGGGACGGATGAACTCAGAACCAAAATCATTAACTCAATTGCTTGATACCAATCATACCAATGAATCCGAAGTCGGTCACCTGTCAGATCAGATTGCCGGATTTGTCCTTGATCTGAAATCTGATTCAATTATTAGTAATGCCTGTCGGAGTGGGAACTGGGTAAACCTGACCATTGATGATTCTGTTGATGCCGATACAGTTTCGTTTCTGGATTGTCTTGGAACGAAAAATGTCGCACTAGTGCCGCTATTTAGCAAGGGTAACCTTCGTGGATTATTGGCAGCAGACAATTTGATCACCGGAGAGCCGATAACTGATGATGCTGTTGGCCTGCTACAGATTCTGGCCAATCAGGCGGCAGTGGCTGTCCAGCGCGCATGGTTACTTGATGATGAACGTCGGCGAGTCGAGGAATTGCAGAGAATCAACCTGCAACTGACCGAGTCGCAGGATCGCGCTATCCAATATGAGAAAATGTCCACCATGGGTGAATTGACAGCAGCCATTGCTCATAGGGTTCAGAATCCTCTGGACATCATAAGCGGTTTTGTCAATCTGACGCTTCGGTCACAGCCAACCAGTGAGCAACAGGAATATCTAAATATCGTTTCGACTGAAGTTAAGAGGGTAGAGTCTGTCTTACACCATGTTCTTGAGTTTTCGCATGCTTCAAATAATGATATGGAAATCACTGAATTCTCTCAACTGATAAATAATGATATTGATCTGCAGCAAAATATGCCCCGGCGTTCAAAGATGTCGATGACTCGATCGCTGGCACAGGAAAAACTGATTGTACGCATAAACAGGGAACAACTAAAGCAAGCTATTGGACAACTTCTCGGTCTGATTACAGATGATATTATGCCGTCTGGAAATCTGGTTCTGCGAACCGAAAGAGTGGGTTCAAACGCAAGGCTGTTCATCATTATGGAATGTCCTGAAGACTATATCCAACGGATTGAGCGATCGTTAAAACAGATGCTGGCAGAACAGTCAAAGCCATACTTCCTGCCTTTGCTGGTAACTAAAGAGACATTAAAGTTTCATGGCGGTGGAATGGGAATGACCAGCGGCGCCGATGGGTACCCGTGCCTTTATGTAGAACTCCCAATTGTAGAGAATCCTTAAAATGAATACTGATTCCAACGAAGAAACTTCAGCAGAACTTGTTGAACAGGTAGACTCTTTGACCGAGGAAGTGAAGGTTTTAGCTCTTAATCTTGCTATCTATTTAGCAAAAGCAAAGCAGAAATCCGATCGGCTTTCCCAATTAGAACCGGATTTTATTCGGCTTGTAAACGGCACTGTGAAAACTGTGCAGGAATTAACTTCTGTTATAAGCGCCTCTCGTGACTCGGATAAGGCTAAAACCAACCAGTATAAAATTGCCTCTGGCGGGCCTGATCCTCTTGAAGCAAAATTGCGAAATATTCTCGATCAGTGCGTGAGAATCACGACTGCCCTATCTCTGAAAGATAAATTGAAACAGTGAAGGAATTAGAATATTTGACGATAGGATATAACAGTAATGAAATAGCCCTGCAATTTTAGAGTCGTGGCTATTACTGTTCAGAATAGTAGAAATAAGTTCATAAGATGCATTCTTGAGGTAGAAATATGTCCTCTTACGGTTTTGATCGTATCAACAAGCTAGCGCAACAGCGTGGCGAGCCTTACAAAGTTCTGATTGTGGATGACGAAAAATGGATTCGCGATGTATTTGCGGATTTCTGCAAACTGACTGATGCCTTTAAGGTAGATTTAGTCCAGTCAGGCAGGGAAGCCATCGAGAAGGCACAAGTAACTTCATACGATTTGATTACAGTAGATCTTATTATGCCAGAAATATCTGGGTTAGAAGTTCTGACAGAGATAAAGAGAATATCTCCGCAAGTGCCGGTTATGATAGTTACGGGCAATGCAACCGATCGGCTGGTCAGAGAGGCAGGTGTAATGGGCGCTTGTCGTGTATTGTATAAACCTGTTACACTGGATGACTTTGTCGAAAATATGATATCCACACTTGATCGCTGAGAGAATTATAAAACTTAGGAAGACGAAAAGCTATGAAAAGTAGAGTTTCAATTTTAGTTGTTGACGATGAAGAAGTCTTGCGTTCCCTGTTGCAGAAGATTCTGTCTCGAGAAGGATATCAGATTAAGTGTGCTGAGAATGGTATGGTCGCTATGGAGATGCTTGAGGAAGAGCCATATAATATAGTGATATCTGACATGAAAATGCCCGAAATGGATGGCTTTGAATTGTTGAAAAAGATAAAGGACAAGTATCCTGATATTGGCGTCATAATTATGACTGGCTTTGGTGATAGCTACACTGTCAAAGATGCGTTGTTATTAGGCGCAGATGAATACATTACAAAGCCATTTCAAAGCTACGAAATATCACTCGTTGTAGAAAGAACATATTGGAGAATACTCTCTCATTTAGATAAGCCAGTAAAAGGGGCAAAATAAAATTATGTCACCGAGTTCGGAAAACTCAACTGAGTCTGTGCAATCGACCGCTGTTAGAATCAAAGTTGCCAAGGACAGTATGTCGGCGATGATGGTTATCGGGAAACCTCCCCCTGAGAGCAGGGAACCTGCGATGGATGATGTGAAAGATGCGATTGAACGCGCTGGTGTGATATATGGTATCGATTGGGATGTTGTCCAAAAAGCGCTGGACGATAAAGAATGGGATACACCTGTTTGCATAGCTGATGGGACCAAGCCTGTCAAAGGAGTTAACACAGTCTTTGAATATACCTTTGAGACTGAGCGAAACAATGCACCGGAAGAGGACGAGGATGGCCACATTGATTATAGGTCTTTGAACTTTATTCAAAATGTGAATGAAGGCGATGTCCTTGCTCGGAAAACTCCGCCCACCAAAGGAGTCGATGGAACCAGTGTTAAAGGAAGTCCTGTCAAGGCACCAAACGGGAAAGAAATCCCTTTCCTCTCAGGTAAAGGCACAAAAATTTCTGAAGATGAATTGTCTTTGATAGCTGCAGCCAGCGGATCTGTAGTTATGACTCGTAACAGTCTGTCGGTAGATGAAGTGACCAATATCAAAGGTGATGTTGATATGAGTGTCGGGAATATTGATAGTGTCGGTTCGGTATCGATTAAAGGCGATGTTAAGGCCGGTTTCCAACTCAAAGTCGGCGGCAACCTTGACATTAATGGAAATGTTGAGGATTGCAATATAGATTGCGGGGGAAATATTATCATAAAAGGCGGCTGTTTTGGTAAAGGCGATGGTAATATCAAAGCAAAAGGGGACATAGTCATCAAGTATGCTGAAGGGCAGGTGATTGTGTCAGGAGGTAACGTAACAGTTGGTGGAGAGCTACTCAATTGTAACGTAACAGCATTCGAACGAGTTGATGTCTGTGGGAAAAAAGGAACAATAGTGGGCGGTGCAGTTTATGCTGGCAAAGAAATAAGAGTGCCTTTTGTAGGATCAGATGCCGGCACGGTTACCAATCTATATGTAGGCTATGATGCTGAGCTTGCAGATGAATACAATGAAATCAACAATCAAATCGAACGAATCAATGTCGACTCTGAGCGCGTAAAAAAAACTTTGTATCAACTTTATCGTCTTCAGACTGACGGTCAGCTTGATAGTGGCAAGAAGAAAGTTCTGGAAAAACTCGAAGCCTTTCGCTCCGGTGTTCCGGAGGAACTGAAAAGTCTTGAAGCCGGTAAGGTAGAACTCGAAGAGAGAATGGGCGAGCTTAAGGATGCTAAGATAGTCGTAGAGAATACAATTTATAACGGTGCATTTGTTCACTTTGGGATAGTTTATCGCGATTTTCCAGACTCCGTTAAAAGCTGTAAGGCAACACTTGAGGGAAATCAAGTTATGCTCTCTGCGTTGGAAGATGATGATACTGATAATTGAAGCATTCCCTTATTGAGAAATGTTGCCAAGAGGCAGATTCAAGCCAGCGCGTTATCTCATAGAAAAAAATAGCCAAATTGACATTAGCGTTGCATTATAGAAAAAGACAATCGAGAAATTAGGTTTATTCTGGTATGTTTTCTCATAATAGAGATAACTGTAACCGTCTTGAATATATTTTAGCGTTACTCAAAAACTTCTTGAAAACGAATTAATATTCCAATATATTTTAAGTTAAGCGTGTTTATAGTATCTATAAACGGAGAGGTGGCCGAGCGGCTGAAGGCGGCGGATTGCTAATCCGTTATAGGGGTAATGCCCCTATCCAGGGTTCGAATCCCTGCCTCTCCGCTTTATTTTTACCACTACCCCGTAATATTCTGTCACATGCCTGAGAATTTGCGGAGTTGTGGCCACCTCACAGCTTACTGTGTGTTGAAAACCCCAGTTATCGTTTTCATTAGGATGGTGACAAGCCCCGTCCCTCCGCTATTGGGGGATGTAATCCCGCGTAGCTGGCGGTTTTACGCTGACGTGCCTGTCGGCGCACAGGAAGTGCGCCGTGGCGTGTCGCCCGTTTTCAACTACATCCACAACAAACTGATTGCTTTTATGATTTTTCAACAAGCCCATTGCGGTGGGATCGGTTAGCAAATGTCAGGTTGACAATCCGCCTAGGCGGACTGAGTTACAAAACTGCATTTCAATGAAGACACTTCATCGCACGTTCGGTGCCACCCAATTTCCTCTTGTCTTTTGGGTGATTTCGCATAACTTATATCCAATCCTGCTGGATGTCGGTATATGTTGATTATCTATCGGAGAGGTGGCTGAGCGGTTGAAAGCGCTGGTCTCGAAAATCAGTGTACCCTTTGGGTACCCAGGGTTCGAATCCCTGCCTCTCCGCTTTATTTGTAATCCAACCAAATCCCGTACTTGCGTGCTTGTTGAAAAAATCTATACAGAAGACAGTATTGCATCTGCCTCGTGAAGTTCGCCATTCCTCTATTATTGTCATTCCTGCGGAAGCAGGAAACCAGCAGGCATTGCCTGTACAGCCCGCCTAGGCGGATTGCCTGTCAAACTATATCAACTGAATTTGGAAATGCGCTGAGGCGTGACTGGATACCAGCTTTCGCCTGTCTGCGTGCGACGCACAGGCAGGCTGGTATGACAAGTTCATTAGGGCTTAGGCATAAAGAACACTTTTTTAACGCTCTGTTGCAAGGGCGTGGATTGAAACAAAGATAGGGGACGCTTTGAGCATTTAGAAAATAAATTTTGTTGCATAAAAAGTCTAAGAATCTATTATTAATTAAATGAAAAACGATTCAATAGATTTTAGGATTTGATTGCTCGGTTTGTACGACTGTGGCAATAATTTATTTAGTGTGATATAATTATGGAACATTTTTTTAATAAATTATTAAAATATCCCCTGTTGGTTATTGCTGTCCTTTTAATATCTTCTGCAGGTTTTTTTAAGGTCATGACTTCTAATTCTCGGATGGAAACTGACCTTGATAAATATATGCCGCAGAATCATCCCGCTTTTGTATATAGCAATAAGGCTGAAGAATGGTTTAACATCAAAGATGGGATTATCATCGCCATTGAAAACCCGAATGGCATTTTCAATTCTGTAACTATCGAAAAGGTGAAAAAGCTCACTAAAGCTCTTCAAAAGATGAAAGAGATTAATAAAAGTGATGTTACTTCGCTGTATACTGCAGATAATATTATCGGCACTGAATATGGGATGGATGTTAAAGCTTTTTTCAAGAAAACGCCAAAGAGTGAAGCGGAGTTACAAAATTTACGACAAAATGTTCGCAACAACGAAATGGTCTTCGGCAGGTTGGTTTCAACAGATGAGACGGTAACGGTAATTATCGCTGAAATTGAGAATGATGTCTTTTCGCAAGAATTTTATCACCGCATATTGGATACGGCAAAACAGTATGAAGGTCCGGAAAAATTATATGTAGCGGGAAGGCCGATTGTTGAAGGCACAATGGCTTACCTTGGCCCGCGCGACATGAAGCGTATGGTGCCAATTGTCATTATGGTTATCTTTCTTGTTTTGCTGCTCGTATTGAGAAGTTTCAAAAACACATTGCTAACGTTATTGGTTGTTTTATTCAGCACAGTCTGGGCGTTTGGTTTAATGGCGGCACTAAACATTCCTATTTATGCAATTTCTACTATGATTCCGGTAATGCTCATTGCTATTGGTGTAGCGGATGGAATCCACCTTTACAGTCATCTCCATTTGTTCATGATTAAGAATCCCTACGCTACTAAAAAAGAAGCTACAATGGACATGATTCATGGAATGTGGAAACCTGTTGTGATGACATCAGTAACTACCGCAGTCGGTTTTATTTCTTTGTTAACATCACAGGTTTATCCAATTAAATACTTCGGGATTTTTACCGCTTTTGGAGTGTTGATGGCAATGGTGTTTTCGCTCGTCCTTATTCCGGCCGGAGTAATGGTTTTGGGTTTGCCAAAGTTGAAAAGCTATAAAAAGAACGCCGCTAAAAAGGATTACAATTTTGCGTCATTTTTTGCAGAGAAAATTATTAAATATAAATATGTAACCATTATGGCAACTATTGTTGTCGTCGTTATTTCAATCGTTGGCATTGGAAAAGTATGGATTAATTCCAGCTTTTTAGAAAAATTTGAAAAAGACAGCGACATTGTACTCACCGATAAATTTATTAATGAACATTTCGGTGGAACATCAACATTGAATGTGATTTTGGATTCCAAAGATAAAGATGCCTTTAAGAATCCAGATATTCTAAGAGCGATTGACCGGATGCAGACGCATGTAGATACAACTCTCGAAGTAGTAGGGAATTCGTTTGCATTGACTGATTATCTAAAACGTATGAACAAAGTAATGCATGCTGACAGTGAAAAGTATTTTATCATTCCCGAATCTAAAGATATGGTTGCCCAGTATTTGCTTCTCTACGAAATGTCAGGTGATCCCGAAAATTTATGGAAGGTTGTTGATTACGATTACAGGAAAGCAAACCTGACATTTCAATTAAAGAGCGACAATTCCAAAGCTATTAACAGCGCTATTGATATTATTGGAAAGCATATCCCTGAATTCAATGAAAACAATGTTGAAATCAAATATGCTGGCTCTGGCTATAAGGGGTTGATATTTACGGACTTGATTTTGGAAGGACAAATTTCCAGCCTTTTATTGTCTCTTATTATTATCATTATCCTTCTTTCGATAATGTTCAAAAATATTGTAATTGGACTTATTGGTTCGGTTCCAATTATGATTACAGCAATAATTAGTTTTGGAGTTATGGGATTGTCGAATATCCCGTTAGGTACAACCACCGCGTTACTTTCAAGTATTGCCATTGGAATCGGAATTGATTATGCGGTTCATTTTTTAGAAAGATATAAAATATCTGCGGCTGAAACAGGGGATAAAATTTTGGCCAGCCAAAAAACTATGAAGCATTCAGGTCGAGCAATTGCTTTTAATGCGATAGTAGTTATTGCAGGATTTTTGGTGCTTCTGTTTTCGGTTTTCCCGCCAAATCGGGCACTTGGAGCATTAGTGTCTTTGAATATGTTCACCAGCTTTGTTGGGACAGTGACCATTATGTTTATATTATTGTTTGTATCAAATATTTACTTTAGAAATAATAAATCCAAATAGTGAATAAAGATAACATAGTATTTGTTATGGACTATTTATAATTGTGTGGAGGTGTGAAATGACCACTATTAAAAAAATCCAAATCTTAATTGTTGTAATGATTGTTGCCCTGCCGGTTTATTCTTTTGCTCAAGAAAAAATAACTGGCTTGCAAATCATTGAAAATGTGTATAATCGACAAACTGGAAATGATATGCAAAGCGACCTTACCATGTCATTAACAAATTCCCGCGGGGATGAGAGAGTGAGAGAAATTAAACAATTCATCAAAGAATTTGATGAATCGGAAAAAAAGATTATGTTTTTTGTGTTACCTGCTGATGTGCGTAATACTTCTTTTATGAATTGGAGCTATGATGAGGTTGATAAAGATGATGATCAATGGATTTATCTGCCTGCTCTCAAAAAAGTGAAACGCATTTCCAGTGACAGCAAAAGTGACTATTTTATGGGTTCGGACTTTACTTATGATGATTTGGGCGACCGCAAGCCCACACAAGATAATCACAAGTTACTGCGAGAAGAAAAAGTGGATGGAGAGGATTGCTTTGTTGTAGAAAGTATTCCTAAAGATGAGGAATATATGTATTCTCGAACAGTATCTTGGATTATAAAAGACAAATGGATTGGGATGAAAAAAGAGTTTTATGACGAAGACGAAGAACATCTAAAAACTCTAATAGTGAAAAAATATGAAAAAATTAAAGATTACTGGATTATCTTGCACAGTCAGATGCATAACGTTCAGAAAGACCATACTACGGATATGGAGTTGGAAAATGTTATAATAGATAGTGGTATTCCTGATAGAAAATTTACTGAGAGGATAATGAAAAGGGGCTTATAAATGAAAAGAATAATCCTCGAAGGAATTATTATTCTCTTATTTATTGTGTCCTACAGTAGTGCGCAATCTCCATCTTTTACAGGTTATGTTCGCAATTATACGGGAGTGCTATTAAATGGCGAAAATGATTATGCCATCATTCAAAATACATTTAATCTGAATATAGAAGACAGCAAAGATATGGTTGCCTTCAAAGTAAATCCTTATATTTATCAATATCCTGATAAAGAATTAAATCTGTATCTTCGAGAAGCATATCTGGATATCTATTTTAACGCAGTTGATTTGCGAATAGGGAAACAACAAATTATTTGGGGAAAAGCAGACGGTGTATTTATCACCGACATTGTTTCTCCAAAAGATTTGAGTGAATTTCTGTTGCGTGATTTCGATGAAATTCGAATTGGAATTACTGCATTGAAAGCAGATTATTATCTGGGAAATAATACTTTTGAATTTGTATGGATACCGAAGTTTACAGCAACCAAAATGCCTGTTGATAGCTCTATTTGGTGTCCGAAATTGGACTTTCCAATAAAACCGATATTTGATTATTCCCAAAAAGAAGTTGGTAACTCACTGAAAAATAGCGAATATTTTGCCAAATATTCAGTCTTATCTTCTGCTGTTGATTTTGAAATTATGGCAGGTTATATGTGGGATGATGACCCGACAATGCATATAGAAAAAATAATAGATTCATCAACCAGTAAACTTGATTCGCTTTTCATTACACCAAAACATCATAGGCTGGGGCTGGTTGGTGGCAGTTTCAGTACAACATTGGGTAGTTTTGTTTTACGCGGTGAAGGAGCTTATTACAGCAATAAATATTTTAATTCGGAAAATCCGACGCTTTCCGATGGCACGGCTGAAAAAAATTATCTACATTATTTGGTTGGTGTTGGTTGTACATTATGGGACATAAATATAAATGGACAGTTTATTCAACAAGCGATTTTGGATTATGATGAGCAGATAGTAAATGATAAATTTGATAATACTCTTACTTTTCTTGTTAGCAAAGACTATCTGCGGGAGACACTGCGGCTTGAACTTTTCTCGTATATAGGCTTGAATAATTCAGATGCGTTGATTCGTCCTAAAATTACCTATGATCTTGTAGATGGGTTTGAATTATTATCGGGAGCGAACATTTTTGTTGGTAACGAGGGGAACTTCGGACGGTATGATAACAATGATATGATATACACAAAAATTAAGTATAGTTATTAAGTAGGGCTTGCTGAATAATTAGTTATTATGTGCCACAATCTCCCCGCCTTTGGCGGGCGCGCCCGCCTGTCAAGCGGACAGGTAGCGGGCGGCCTTGTGCTGAAAGTGCGCCGTGGCGTGTCGCCCGTTTCTATACACACAGCGGAGACAAGCCCCGCT
>JAYEIF010000235.1:0-7885 GCA_034659895.1 Candidatus Zixiibacteriota bacterium | reverse complement strand
TTTCCTGCTTCCAATGCCTAATTCCTTTTATGGGGCATTTAATAATTCCTTGTTCGGGTCCGCAGTTGCTAAGACTGTGCCATTGATATATGATGGGACATCATTTATGCATCCGAATAGTCCTAACTTCATTGACAAAATCGAAACGACTCTTCTTTTAACACAAGCTAATAACCATTCCGACAATTCTTCTCAGGATCGAGATGAAGTTTATCTGGTACTACAAAACTTTCGTCAGTTTTTCAATACAGGCTTTGACGGGACCTGATTTGCCTTTCATTTTTGTCTAATACTCATATATTGCTATTGACCGATAGATAATTTGTTATCGGTCAATAGTTTTTTGTATATGAATACCACATCCGAGATTAGAAGATGTTTGACAGTCATACTCTTGAAGTACTTGAGTTTCCAAAAGTAAAATCGCTTATATCGAAGAGATGCCTTACGCCTTATGGGCGAGTGATAGTTGAGGGTTTTGCGCCACTTTCTGATTCCGAAGAGATTAAGCGTTTGGGAACAGAAATATCACAGATGAAGGATATTGTCAATTTTGGTGAGGCGTTTCCACTCTTTCGTATAGAGGACTGTCGGGATTTGTTGAGAACATCTCAGACAGAAGGTGTTTTTCTTGATCCTGAGGATATTATTCGGATTTTGGATTTGGTTGAGATATCGATTGACATTCACGAGTATGATTACGAGCGAAGAGAAAATTTTCCTTCTATAGCTATTTATTTGGAGAAAGTTCGTGCATTTCCTGAGCTGAAGAAAGAAATTCGCCGTTCAATTGATGAAGATGGTCAGATATGTGATAATGCGTCATCAAAACTAAAACAAACACGTCTCGATTTAATTAACAGCCGGAGGCGAATAACAGCGCATTTGCAGAATTTGCAAGTATCTCAGTCGAAACAAGCCGGATTGCAGGACGATGTAGTTACAATGCGTAATGGTCGCTATGTAATTTCGGTTCCATCTAATCGATACCAGAATAATCTTGGAATTCTCCACGATCGCAGCCAGACCGGCGCCACTTTTTATGTGGAACCGCAGGATACAATTGAACTCAATAATCACATTAATGAGCTGGGACAGGAAGAGCGGATTGAGATGGATCGTATTCTGCGTGCTATTACTGCGGATATTGCGAAACGATCCGAAGCTCTGCTTGAGAACACACAATTGATAGGTCATCTCGATGCAATCTATGCGTGTGCACAATTCTCCAAGCGTATTCAGGGCAATCAACCATCAATCGGCGAAAGGGCGTCTTTTAATCTTTTAGACGTCCGTCATCCGCTACTAATGGTTCAAGCTAAAGAGGACAAGGATGTTATCCCCAACAGTTTGTCTTTGAATGATACCCGTCAGGCTATTCTTATTACGGGGCCAAATACCGGTGGTAAGACAATTATCCTAAAGACGATTGGCCTCGCTATTGTTATGGCACAGTCAGGGTTGCATATTGCTGCTGATGAGAAATCATCGGTCGGTTTGTTTCTCAATATTTTGGCAGATATTGGCGATGAACAATCGATTGAACAGTCACTGTCAACTTTCTCATCACATATTTCAAATATCATCTGTGGTGTCAATCAAGCTTCCAAAGACACACTTCTGCTGTTCGATGAAATAGGTGCAGGGACTGATCCAAAGGAAGGATCGGCTTTAGCTGAGGTAATCATGCTATATTCTATTAACAAAGGTGCGCGTCTTTTGGCTACAACCCACTATTCGCAACTGAAGACGATGGCTATGGAACACTCGGAGCTTGAAAATGCTTCATTAGAATTCGACCGTAAAACTCTGATTCCTACCTATTCGTTGCGATTGGGGATTCCTGGTTCATCTTATGCCGTCGAAATTGCGCAGCGACTTGGCTTACCGCCGGAAATCTGCAAACGAGCCTCTAAATTGGTTGGAAGCGCTGAGAGATCTCTGTCGAATTTGATAGCATCACTCGAGGAAGAATTAGCTACTGTAAAAAAAGATCAGGTTGATTTGAGTGAACGACTTGCAAAAGTAACGGAACTTGAGCAATTTTACAAGATTAGGTCCAAGAAACTCAAAGATGATATTGAGGGAGAGAAAAAACGCGCTCTTGAAGAGACTGAGCAATTTCTAAATGAAACCAGAAGTGAGACAGAAAAACTTGTAGCTGATATTCGCAGTTCTCAAGCAGATAAGAAAAAAGTTAAGGAATTTCATCACAAGGTGAGGAGTCGACAGCAACAGGTCAAAAAGAGCCGTGAAAAGTTACTTGATAAGCCTTCTCAACCAGACAAATTTGAAGTAGGCGATGCTGTTGAAATTTTGTCTCTTAATCAACGGGGGGAAATTGAGCGGATAATAGGGAACAGGAAAGCACAAGTAAAGGTTGGTAATATTCTGACTACAGTTGAGATACGCAATCTGCGCAAGTTAGAGAAGACAAATGGAATTTCAGAACCATCAATTTCAGCACGTGTGTTAGTTGATAATAATATTTCGCCGGAGATTCATCTGCGTGGTATGACTGGTGAAGAAGCCTGTGAAACTTTGGATAAATTCTTGGATAGAGCCATTATGGCGGGATTATCACAAATTTATGTGATACACGGTAAAGGTACCGGCGCACTACGACGCATTCTTACATCGTTTCTTAAGGAGCGGTCGGAGGTGGCTTCGATTCGTTTGGGAAACTGGAACGAGGGTGGTTCCGGAGTAACGATAGTCAAATTGAAAGAATAGTATGATTCCCCCTGAAACTATAGAGCAGGTACGTCAGGCGACCGATATCGTTCAGCTTATCGGTGGGTATCTCAAACTTAAGAAACGAGGGTCGCGTTATTTGGCGCTGTGTCCATTTCATAATGAGAAAACACCATCATTTAGCATCTCACCTGACCGCCAACTCTATTATTGTTTTGGATGCGGGCGTGGTGGGACAGTGTTCACTTTTCTGGAAGAACATGAGGGGATGTCATTTATTGAGGCGGTTCGTTATCTGGCAGAAAGAGCTAATATCCCAATTCGAGAAGATAGCTCATCTGATATGCGCCGTGAAAAGACAGAACATATTGCCTATGCTAATCAGGTAGCTCTTAAGTATTTTTGTTCCCAACTATCTCAATCTAGATACCAAAAGGTACTGAACGATTATCTTATTAAAAAGAGAGGTATAACCTCCGAAGCCATTAAGGCATTTTCGCTTGGACTTGCAGGTGAAGAGTGGAAGGGTCTTATAGAATATGCCAAGCCAAAGGGGCTATCACCTAAAGATTTAGCAGATAGTGGGCTTGCTGTATATTCCGAGAAAACTGGCGATTACTTTGACAGGTTTCATCATCGGTTAATAATTCCAATTTTTAATTTGAGTCAGAAGCCTATTGCTTTCGGTGGACGAACTCTAAAAAAAGGAGATTCTGTCAAGTATGTTAATTCACCTGAAAGCTCTCTGTATGTCAAAGGTAGCGTTCTTTATGGATTGAATATGGCAAAGGGTTACATTAAAAAGTCGTCATCAGCAATAATTGTTGAGGGCTACTTTGATGTTATTTCCCTCTGGCAGGCAGGAATTAGAAATGTAGTCGCATCCTCAGGGACCGCTTTTACTCTGCAACAAGCGCGGTTGCTGGCACGCTTTGCCGAACAGGTTTATTTATTCTTTGATGCCGATTCTGCCGGACGTCAGGCAGCTATGCATTCGGTGGATGTGCTTTACGATGTCGGTTTGGAAGTCAAAGTTGTCGTTGCTCCGCATGGTGAGGACCCTGACTCCATTGCGCGCGAGAAAGGTAGCGATGGTGTAAGACAGCTTATCGACGAAGCTACGGGATATCTTGCTTTTCGTATGCATAATCTCAATGTTAAGTCCTCTGGAATAATCGAACGAGAGAAACTCGTCAAGGAGTTAGGGACTCTTGGTAATAAAATAAATGATACTACTCGCAGAACATTGTTTCTAACTGAAGTCGCTGATATTTTGGGCGTCAATATAGATTTGGTTAGTAACATATCATCAGAATCCAGACAGGTTCGCAGCGAACAGAAGAATCGTCAAAATAAATATAATACTATTGAATCAAGTCTTCTGTCGCTTTTGTTGAATAATCCGGGAGCTATTGATGAAATCTTTGAACAAGTATCACATGCTGATTTTGAGTCATCGGAATTGTCGCGCTTGTATGCATCAATGGCACAGCAGTACCGACAACATGGTTTACTGAATGCCGGAGCACTTGTGGATATGGTACAAGATAATGAGTTTGGTTCGATGATATCTTCAATTGCCGCTATGGAATATGATAAGGACAAAATCGACAGCGAATTGCAGGATGTGTTTGCTCAATTTATGCGGAAGAAACAGAAGCGTATTCGCAAACGACTAAAAGCAGAGTTGGCTCAGGCAGAGGCTGATGGAGACCAAGAGGCCGTTGACAATGTGATGGAAGAGTTAAAACGGCACGGGCTATGATTCTCAGAGAACTTGAAATATATGA
This sequence comes from Candidatus Zixiibacteriota bacterium, assembly GCA_034659895.1. Classification (GTDB taxonomy): domain Bacteria; phylum Zixibacteria; class MSB-5A5; order GN15; family FEB-12; genus B120-G9. The sequence continues at coordinate 3,401 of JAYEIF010000235.1, read as the reverse complement.
TTTTGCTCTCATAGATAGGGCAACCCTATCTTTTAAGACAGGCTTGACTGTTTTGACTGGTGAGACAGGTGCAGGTAAATCGGTAGTGGTCAATGCGCTTGCTCTTGTGCTCGGTGGACGCGCTGATAAGGAAAATATTCGTCACGGTAGAGATTCAACGAGTATATCTGCTACATTTGAGAATCCTCAAGTACAACAAGGAAAGGCACTTTTTGATACTGCATCTATAGAGGTAGACCGTAAAATAAAGAAAAGTGGATCATCAAGTATAAATATCAATGGGCGGAAATCTTCCGTATCGCAATTGAGAGAACTGACCTCACCTTGGATTCAGATTGTTAGTCAGCACTCAGGACAGCTATTGATGAATGAAGATAATCATTTGGATTTCTTTGACCATCTTGCCAATCTGACAGTGGAACGAGAAACAGTCGCTAAACTGTATGAAAATTGGTCTCAAGCATCCGATGAGCTTAGGCGAGTTTCTACCAAACGTAAGCAATTAGCTGACGAACGCGAACTGTTACTTTTTCAAAAGGGCGAGATAGAGAAAGCGGAAATTCGTGCAGGTGAAGAAGAAGAACTTATGGCTGAGCGTAAACGCCTTGATTCTGTCCAGAGTCTGATGGCGTCTGCGTCGATGATACAGAATATTTTAAGTAGTGATGTTGATGCTTCAGGCGCAAACAGTGTTCTGGATATGATTAGTTCTGCACGTCGGGAACTGGATAATATGGCTGAGATTGATAACGCACTCAGCAAGGAAGTAGAATCCCTGACGGAAATTGATTTCCAAATGGAAGAACTTAGACGTTCAATTGAGAGTTACGGTGAGTCTCTTCAGGATGATCCCGTTCGATTGGAAGAAGTTAATTTTCGTCTCGATGAAATATACAAACTAAAGAAGAAATATGGCGGTTCTGAAGGAAGCATTCTGGCTACTCTGGAGGATATCAAAAAGCGTTTGCAAAAACGTCCGGATATTGATGGTTTAATAGGTTCCCTTGCAGCTGAAGAAAACAAGCGACGTATGGCTTACGCCGATAAAGCTATCAAATTAAGCAGTGCTCGAAGGAAAGCGACACAGGATATTGACAGACTTGTTGAATTAGAACTTGCGGAGTTAGCCATTGATAATGCCAGGTTTAAGTGCGAACTGGTATTTGAGAATGACGAAAATGGAATTGTGATTGATGGTCGAACGTTAAAGCCTGCAACTTATGGTCTGGAGACAGTGCATTTTATGTTTTCAGCTAATCCGGGTGAGTCGCTTAAACCACTTGTGAAAACTGCTTCGGGAGGTGAGATGTCTCGAGTATTATTGGCATTGAAGTCAATTGAGTTGGTAAAAGCAAAAGTGAAAGAGAACGTGTTGGTGTTCGATGAGGTTGATGTTGGTATTGGTGGACAGACTGCCGTTGAGGTTGGCCGTAAGCTCAAAAGATTGTCGCGGAATTGTCAGGTTATTGTGATAACGCATTTGCATCAGATCGCTCGTAAAGCCGATCACCATTTTTTAGCTGAGAAAAGCGTAGTCGATGCTAACACCAACGGTCTTGAGAGGACATCAATTGCAATTAGGGAGTTGAATCAAGTCGGAGTTAAACGTGAAATCAATCGCATGGTAGCACTGCCAGAGGAAGAAGTAAAACTATAAAGTAGTGTATCTAACTGCAGAGTTTAAGCATCATATTACCCTATGAATATCGATTTATTTGATTATAATCTACCCGGTGAATTAATTGCCCAGTATCCGATTCGACGCCGTGATGAGTCCCGTCTGATGGTATTGGATCGCCAACATGGCAAAGTTACGCATGTTTGTCCGTTTCGTGAAATCATCGATTTCCTTCACCCCGGTGATGCACTTGTAGTCAATAATACAAAGGTTTTCAAAGCTCGTTTATTTGGTCGTCGCGCAACTGGAGCTCGAGTTGAGATATTTCTAATTCGCACTGTAGAAGGAGATGATCTGGCTTGGTATGCTTTTGTCAGCCCTTCTCGCAGAGTCAAAGAAGGAGAGAGTATCCTTTTTGACGATATTTTTCTATTGTTGGAGAAAGATGTTGGTGGAGGTAGGTGGATAGTCCGTTTTCTGTCAAAAACTCAGATGGAGAAAATAATCAGCCGCTATGGTCATGTTCCTTTACCGCATTATATTAAGCGCGATGATAAACCTAGTGATCTGCGAAGGTATCAAACAGTTTTTGCCAATAAGCTGAAAGTTGGCGCTGTGGCGGCTCCGACAGCAGGTTTTCATTTTACCCATCCGCTTTTGCGCTCTTTGCAAGAGAAAGGCATAAGAATAGTGGAGTTAACGCTTCATGTAGGTCCAGGGACATTTAAGCCGGTTAAAGTGGATAAGATTGAGCATCACACCGTTGATCCGGAATTCGCCGAGCTGACGATTGAGAATGCAGAAGTACTTAACGATGTGAGGAGCAAAGGTGGGGATGTGTTTGCAGTTGGTACGACTTCGGTACGTACGCTTGAATCGGCTCTAATTGCAGATGGTAAAATACAGCCGTTTTCCGGTATGGTTGATTTGTATATCATGCCGGGCTTCAAATTCAAAGTTATTAATCACTTAATTACAAACTTCCATTTGCCTAAGTCTTCATTGTTGATTCTCGTATCTGCTCTTGCAGGTCGTGAGAATATTCTTGAAGCTTACAGGGAAGCTATTCTGCAACGTATGCGCTTTTACAGCTATGGTGACGCTATGTTGATTATATAAATTCCTTTTTTGAGCAATCTGCTGAGCTTATATTCGACAGTATGAAAGTTGGAGCGGTCATTGTAGCTGCCGGCAGTTCCGTTCGTTTCGACGGAGAAGTCCCCAAACAGTTCCGCGAAGTTTATGGTCGCCCTCTGTTGTCGTGGACAATAAGTCGTTTTCAGCAGTGCGAACGAATCGGTCGGATAGTAGTTGTTGTGGGTGAAGATTATCTTATTCATGTTGCTGAAAAGGTAGTTGACCCTTATGATTTCAACAAGGTTATGAATATCGTTAAAGGAGGCGCCACCAGACAGGAATCAGTGTATCGCGGATTAAGCGCTTTGTCCATTTCCACTGAATATGTTGCTATACATGATGGCGCACGGCCCTTGGTTGAAACAGCCGATATTGACCGTGTCCTTGATGTTGCAATAAGAGATAGAGCCGCTATCCTTGCAGAGCCGATAGTGGACACTGTAAAGAGAACAGCCGAGGGCTACGTTATAGCTACTCTTGATCGGGCTGGGTTGTATGGGGCGCAGACACCACAAGTTTTCCAGTATGATTTGATAATGGAAGCTCATAAGTCTCTTGCAAATGGTGAATTCGAATCTGCTCCAACTGATGATGCTCAATTAATTGAGGAGCGTGGATTCAAAGTCAGGATAGTTGAACCTACGGG
>JAYEIF010000234.1:0-7898 GCA_034659895.1 Candidatus Zixiibacteriota bacterium | reverse complement strand
ACGTCAGCTCGCGTAGCAGCGGGGCTTGTCTCCGCCCTGCCTGTCGCAGACAGGTGTGTGTATAGAAACGGGCGACACAAGGCCGCCCGCTACGCGAATTTGAGATTGTGGTACATAATAACTAATTATTCAACAAGCCCTAAATATTTCCGAAAATACGCCTGATTTAATTCGAAATCTAAGTTATTGCACTATCATTATGGACAAATTAGGTGGGGCAGGGTCCTTGTAGTTCTGACGTGCTTATACTAAAAAACAGGTCTTATGTGTCATCGAGTGTAGGTTACTTTACGAACATACACATAGTTTCCAATCATGAGCTTTATAATGTAATTTCCCGGACGGATTTTCCATGAAGGGTTCCAATTAAACTGATATTTCCCCTTGTTCAGTAAAGAATCGACAAACAGGCTGTCGATCTGGTATTCACGGTGTGTGTAGTAACGAAGAGAGCATCGGGCTGAATCCTCATCCAATTCTAACTCGATTCTAAAAGGATGGGCGCTATCTGGCGGTACAATTGTTGAAATTTCCTCCCACCGTGAGTATTTTGCTATAACTTCCCGTCGTCTTTTATGATCTCCGCAATCTTCGATTACATACGGATACGTTCCCGCTGGAACTCGTCGTCCGGAGTCATCCTTCTTATCCCAATAGAAATTATAGTACCCCGGATTGGGGAGAAAATTCACAAAATGTCGTACTGTATCACCTGTGCTGTCCATAATGTTAATCCTGACACGGCATCTGCTTGTCTTCTCCACAGGGACCCAGATTCTTACCCGTTCCGCTTCAACGCTGTCTGGTGGACGTATCGACAATCCGTCTATTGTCTGTGACAGTAATACAGTCGGCAATAAGCCCATAACAAGGATAAACAACGATGGTATTATTAAATGCTTCATAGACTAAATCTCCAAATCATATTATAGAAATCAAAACTCCTCATCAATCATTTTATTTTCAGGGTTGGCAGCGACGGCAGGGTGATAACCCTTCCCACAGCGCATCCTCGCGACTTTTGAATATGATATTATCAGCTTTTGTCGATTTTCTCAGATACCAGCATCCGGGACGATGGAAACGATATGAATTCGGCCTCGCTATGTAGTAGTCTTCCTCTTCTCTTTTAAGAGACCACAGCGAGACTTTCTGCTTCAGTGCGGAACGCTGTGCCTGCAGGAGTATCTTTGTCTCGTCTTGGCCGGTATCAGTATCCTTAAACAAATAGAGATACCCCAACCCATTTTCTAATATAGTTTTATTAACGAATAAACTGTCAATATAGACATAAGCAAGCAGGCGGCCATACTTGTCACGACGGCGAGAAGCATACTCAATCCTCACTACTTTGTCCAAAACCAGATTGGAAAGGAATTGTGTCGCTTGTTTGTAGTATGGTTCACCCTTTTCCGGAGTGTCTATAGACAGAAGTCGCACTCTGTCGCCGCCAGCCAATACAAATGTGTCACCATCGATTATCCTGTCAACGACAAAGCGTTCGTTTTGTTGTCCTTCAACACCAATATCTTCGACGAAGCGAAAGACTATCAGGATTGCAATAACCAGAGCAATTACGGTTAGCCGAAAAGTTAAACTGCTCCATAATTTCTTTCCCTTAGTTTTGACCATGAATCTCAACTTTCGACCAACTGTTATTCTCTTGCGTAACCTCAATCAATGTTTCGACTTGATCCCGAATATCCTCTACATGTGTTATGAGGAATATCTGAGGAAAACGTTGTTTGAGATTTCGGAGGGCGTTAAGAATTAATTCCTTGCGATTTGTGTCTTGAGATCCAAACACCTCATCCAAAATAATGAACGGCCGAGTTAGTTTGGCTGATTCAGTCAGAGTCAGTGAAATTGCAAGACGCAAGCACAAGTTAGCCAATTCCTTCTCCCCGCCGGAGAAACGGTCAATGCCGAAATACTGGTTAGCATCAAGCAATCGCAGATTATATTTTTCATCAAGCTCAACCATTGAATAGCGGCCATTCGTCATTTCGGAGATGAGCCGACTTGAAAAATCCGCCAGCGTAGGGCGAATTCGTGAGACCAGATGTTCTCTGAATTCCTTAAACAAACCAGCCAGTTTTTGTTCGTAATACTGGCTGGAGCGTAAGTCATCGACCTGCTTGCGTATCTTTTCCAAATTTTCCAGCTGTTCCAATTGTCTCTCAAGATCTTTCGTTGTTACTTTCAATTCAGTACTGCCTGTTACGTATTCATCCTGAACCGCTTTGAGTTTCTCCTGTGCCGTGTTAAACATATTCTTGCTGACTTCAAACTCTTTTTCCGAAAAGTCTAATTTTTCACGCTCTGTTGTAAGAGAAGATGCTTCATTATCAATATCAACCAGCTTAGTGGATATTTCGTCAAGCTCCTGTTTTACCTTTGGTCTTCTTGCCAAACTACCTAAAAGTTGATTAAGGTGGGCTTCCGACTTTTCTAATGAAGTTATCTGCTCAACAATCAAGTTCAGTTTCTTGTCGTCAAACTCCACTGGCTTAGTTTGCTCAAGCTGTTTATTTATGTCGGTTAGTTTTTTATTAATGTCCTTTCGGCGTTGGTCAAGTGAGACTTTTTGTTTTGAAGCCTCTTCCTGTTTTACCTGCAACTTTTCTCGTTTGGTCAATATACTATCCAATTGAGTGGTTTCTTCTTTCAGGTGTGTTCCCTGTGATTTAAGAATATCTAATCTGTTGATTATCTCTTTTTCTTTTCCGTGAAGTTGATCCATTTCATCAGTGAGATGTTGTTTAATAACCGGCAAATCGTTCCCCAGAGGGCGCAGGCAGCGGTCACAAACCGATTCCGGACCAAATTGTGTTATTTGGTTCATCTGCCTTGTAAGTTTGGTTATCTCAGAGGAAAGAGTCTCCTTCCCCCCCCGACAGCTGGTATAATGTTCACGAGCTTCATCAAGTTTCTCATTCGAATTTGCTAATTGTTCTTTGATATTGTCAGGAATTCCAGCCAGTTCTTCTGCCAAACGTCGAAGGTCAGCTTCAATAGAGGTAAGTGAAGATTTCACCTGTTTGTGTTCTGATGTAAGGTCGTCAGATTGACCTTCTAATTGTTGCCGAAACTCAAGGCGATTTCGGGTTGTTTTCATATCGTCCAGTTGTTTCCTGAGCGGCGGAAGATCTGTAACCTTTCGTTTAAGAGTGTCAGCTTCAACCGCTTGTTGTTCAAGATTGTCAGACTCATGATGCAGGTTCTGATTTCGCCTGCGTAATTCATCACGGGATTTCTCTGTAGCTTCTATGCGCGCTGTCAATTGGCTCCAAACTGAACGAGCCTCCTGCAAATTGGTATATTTCTTTGTAACATCACGAACATCAGACTCGGCTTGCTTTTTTTGCTCTGTCAATCGCCTTACTGCATTAGCGATATCAACCTTTTTTCTGCTGAGTTCGGCTATGCGAGACTCAATCTGATTTCCCTCAGATAGTTGCCCTGTCAGCAACTCAGCTTTCTCCCTGTCAAGTCGAGCATCATCCTTAACCCTGACGATTACCTTGTCCAATCTCTCAATACCAAGCATTCCGGCAAGATGATCTTTCCTTCGCGCTGGCTGTAGATCGGAAAGAGCATTTAGTTCTTGCTGACGTGCAAAGAATGAAGTCAAAAAACCTTTCCAGTCCAAACCGAGAAGCTCTCTTACATAATTTTGTGTTTCGCTTACTCCTATCGACTCTGCAATTTCCCCCCGATACAATTGCATCTCTGGTCTCTCTTGTTTTCCTATCAACCGTCGGATAATTCGATAATCCTCACCGTTGACGGAAAAATCAAGTATCACTTCACAGTTATCATCAGCCGCGGCGAAGTTGGACTTTATTTCATCGCGAGCAGAGCGGGATGCCTGTTGACCATAGAGAGCCCATGCGATAGATTCAATAATTGATGATTTCCCAGTGCCGTTATTTCCAATAATGCCGATAACATTATCCCCAAACTCCAGATCAATCTTACGAAGTACACGAAAGTTCCTGATTTTTAATGAGTGCAGACGCATATTCTATACAAGATAAATTACCTTGCCCGCTGTCAATCACTTCCTGCGATTATGCCTTATATGGTTTCTAGGGCGGCTACAACCATTCATGTTGTTGACTGCTCAAGAGAACCCCATTTTTTCCGTGTCTTCTCGCGGAAGGTGGCAATTTCCTGACCTGCAAGATCATCGACAATATCGCTAATCCATACAGCCATCAAGTTGTTTTGTTCATCGACTTGAATGATAATCGATTCGGCAAGGGTAAAATTGCGAGATGAGGTAAAATCATTGAAACGCAACAAAAGTTGTGTGCGGCGTTGGTTGGATATCAGAGATGGGTCTTTTATTTGATTACGGAAATCAAGCCAGCGAATATCAGCCTGCTCTGCGGTTTCAGGTATGAACAGGTTATCCTCAACCGGCCATTGGCGGCGGGGAACGTTAACTTCAATAAAAATGAGACGACCCTGATTATCAATGTCGAAACGAATGTGTTCTGATTCAAGGTATGAGAAAAACCGTCGAGAATCGGTAAATGGAGCAACCTGAACATAGAGAGTATCATCTTCTAATTGATAAAAACCCCGACCTGTAACCAGTGGTTCGACCGGGGTTGAAATACGAAGCTTTATTTCTGGCAGTATCATCTCATTTGAGTTCTTTAAGTCGCTCTCTTGCCTGCTCGGACTCCAGCGTGCCACTGTGTTCTTCGATTAGTTTTTCAAAAACGGCTTTTGCTTCTGTTCCCTTGCCTAACTCTTGCTTGCACCGTCCCAGTTTGTACAGAGCGCGGCTTGTGTTTACTGAGCTTTTGTATGTCTTCAGCAAAAACTCAAATTCGTCTATAGCATCAACAAATCGTTCCAGCGAATAGTATGACTCGCCAATCCAGTAATGGGCATTTTCTACAAGTTCGTGATCCTCACAATCCCGAATAAAAGCCTGAAACGCCTCAACAGCATTCTCATATTCACCCTTACGGACCATAATAAAGGCATTATCATAAGAAATCGAGCAATCAACCGACGATTCACCGGAAGTTTCAGGTGGTTCCTCGGGTGTCTGCGAATAGATTTCTTGCTGAGATCCAGGAGATCCTTTCAGAACATGCTTCTCTTGAAGAGAGTGATATATAGCATCAATCTTCTGTAACAGGTCCTGGTAGCTTGCCTGCAAACGACTGATATGTTCCGAAAGCTGCTCTACCGTAGCCGAAACATCAGCACGCAATCGCCGGTTGCCGTCTGATTCCTCGTTTACCAAACTATCCAAATGAGTTAGGGTTGAATCTGCTTGCAAATTCTGCTGTTGGACTTCTTTAATATCCGATCGTAATTCATCGACATGCCTTGGTGTGGCACAACCGATGAAGGAAGTTGCCACAAACAGAACCGCCATAAAAAATATGGCGGTTGCTGGTATTTTATTTCGAGTCAACATATATCCCCGCTACTGAGAAATCACGCGGAACTCACAACGCCTATTTTTGCTCCACGCAGCCTTGTTGTGACCTGGATCGATAGGGCGTTCCTTGCCGTAGCTGATGATTGAGATGCGTTTTGGCGTTACACCCAAATCAATCAGGTAGTCCATCGCCGATCTTGCGCGTTTTTCTCCTAATGACAGGTTGTACTCAACAGTACCGCGTTCATCACAATGACCTTCGATCTTGATAACCGCTAAGTTAAATTCTGTCAGCAGGTTGTAGTTTGTCTCCAGAGCTTTCTTGGCATCTGGAAGAAGGTTGTATTTGTCAAAATCAAAATATACTGTAACAAACTGTGATTCTTTGAGAGTAGGTGCCGGAGGTGGTGGAGGAGGTGGCGGTGGTGTTGTATCCTCAACAATTTCTGGTTCAGGTTCTACAGGAATTTCCTCTGCAACTTCCTTTTTCCCGCATGACATACTAACAACAGCAGCCAGCAGAAGACCAAGAATCAGCAAGAAACCAAGTTTTTTCATACGCTTCATATCCTTTCAATAAACAACATTTACTATTCCGTTTTCAATTACCGATAATCTAAGCCCTATCTTAATAGCGGTCAATAAAAAACTGATTTTTCGTCTTTGGCATAAAAACCTATTGTTTATACAATTAATAGAGCAAAAAGACACGTAAAAAGTGTTACAAAAACGACTTCCGCGGCTCTGCCCCCTCGGAACTTCAAAAATGAAGTAAAAGACACTTCTTTTTTGGTTGAAGCATACTCTGTCTTTTGTAACTTAAAGATATGATTATCAATAAACTCTAATATGCTTGAAAATCAGGGAGGTATACAATGTACAGAGTGCGTATTATCGGATTGGTTATGATAATTGGTCTTCTTATGTGGCAACCATCTGCGGCTGCTCCCGGAGACACAGTGAAATCGTTCTCAACACCTTTTGATTGCCCTCAGGGACTTGCCTTTGACGGTAAATATATCTGGAATGTCGATAGGCTGAGCGACATGATATATCAAATTGAACCGAGCAATGGAGCGGTTGTGGATTCGATTCCTACTCCGGGTTATATCCCTCGCGGGCTTGCGTGGGATGGCAAATGGTTATGGTGTGTTGATAGCGAGGAAGGATTGATTTTTGCCATTGACCCAAAAACTAAAATTGTGGAAAAGACAATTTATTGTCCTGTATCACGTCCGACTGGTTTAGCATGGGATGGCAACTACTTGTGGATTGCCGCCAACCGCAATGATAGGATACGCAAAGTCAGTATTGAGGACGGCACCACTATCCTTTCAATTCCATCTCCGACTCACAATACCTTCGGATTAACATTTGATGGCACATACTTGTGGGTTTCCGACCGGTATAGAGATATGATTTACATGGTCAAACCAGATAATGGTGATGTCGTTCTATGTTTTGATTCTCCCGGTCCTCATTCGTGGGGACTCGCATGGGATGGTTCGCACTTATTGAACGTTGATTATCAAACTGACCTAATCTATAAATTGATTGCTGATGATGAGACTTCTTTCACACGATCGAATAAGAAATCCCAACAGATTAAGTTTATTCATCAAGTCCGAAACTTCGGTCCTGATTCGGTACTGACACTTGATGTGTACCTTGCTGTTCCACAAAATCTTGACAATCAGGAATTGATTGGCCCCGTTGAGTTTACTCCCAAACCTACTGATATGCTTGTCGATAAATGGGGACAAAAAGTAGCACATTTCCACTTTACAGACATCGCCGCAACCAATTTTACAACTGTAACTATGCTCGCATCAGTAGAATTGTATGAGACAAGATATTTTATTTCTCCGGATAAAGTTGGCAAACTAAAAGACATTCCCAAATCAATTCTCGAGAAATATCTTACAGATGATTCCAAGTTCTCTATTGAAAATGAGATAGTTCGGGATGCTGTTAAAAAAGCAGTCGGTGATGAAACTAATCCATACTGGATAGGTCGTAAGATATTTAATTACGTCATCGAGCATATCGAGTACGAATTGGCTGGCGGTTGGAATATCGCCCCCGCTATCCTTGACCGTGGTAACGGCTCCTGTTCCGAGTATAGCTTTGTTTACATTGCTATGTGTCGCGCTGCCGGTCTGCCGGCTCGCTATGCCGGTTCTATTGCTGTCCGAGGTGATGATGCTTCATACGATGATGTCTTCCATCGCTGGGTGGAGATATACCTTCCCGGTTACGGATGGCTTCCGGTTGATCCTTCGGGAGGTGATTCAAAATGGCCATCGGCCAGAGCCAATTCCTTTGGCCATCTCAATAATCGTTTCCTGATTACCACTCTTGGTGGTGGAGGCTCGGAATATCTGGAATGGGGCTACAACGCCAATGAACGGTGGACATCAAGGGGCAAATGCAAAATCGTAGTGGAGAACTTCGGGGAGTGGACGCCACTAAAACCGCAGTCTGATTA
>JAYEIF010000233.1:0-7922 GCA_034659895.1 Candidatus Zixiibacteriota bacterium | reverse complement strand
GAGTGATGTCGTGATTCGTACTGATATCTGGTTGGCCAATGATACCCACGCGAAAACCGGCATCAACGAGCACTTTCCCGATTACAGCAACGCCGATATACGGACTGTCGATATAGCTGTCGCCGGTCACGAGGATAACATCAAGAGCATTCCAGCCAAGCTGGCGCAGTTCTCTTTGTGTAGTTGGAAGAAACATAATTGTATGATGACCTGTCACAGGCTCGGAGTCAAGCATTGGGACAGAGAGGTGATGTGTTGAAATGCACTCAACAGGCAGTGTTAAGGTGTTATGCTTTCAGCGTCAAGCCGACATACAAGTTTGACCTCTACATCGCTGAATTCTTCCCCCCCCCTCTACAACCTTCCCTTAACCCAATTCTCTAACCCGTCGGTTACTACTAATTCTTGGGCGGCGGAGCCAAGCGGGGCGATATCGTAAACCTTATCCCCTGCTGTTATCGTTGAACTTGCAAAGTCAATCGTTGCGGTTAAATCTGTAACTACGGTTAGCTTGTCTGTCCCGTAGGTCGAACGAAGCTCGTTCACCAGTTCCGGGCATTCTATCACAAGAAAACCATTATTGATGGCGTTGCGTTTGTATGTTTGCGAGAACGAGCCGGCTATCACCATAGCTATGCCACGATATTTGAAAGCCGTCGCTGCCTGCTCACGAGAGGAGCCAGATCCGAATGTAAACCCGCCAACTACAATATCACCCTTCTCGGCCAGCTTGGTAAACTCTGGGTCGTAGTTTTCCATCAGCACCTCGGCTTGCTGTTCGGGAGTGAAGTCATCAATGTAGGTATACTTGCCGGGATAGATACCATCGGTGTTGAGATTGTCCTGATGACAGAAAATAATACGACCAGTTACTTTCTCAGGAAAACCATCCACAATAGCAACAGTGGCTTTATCACTGCCGGATTGTGGAGCGATTTCCTTAAATGAACGAACGGTTTCAATCGTGTCGAACCCCTTTGGTCCTGTTATATGTCCCGCAATAGCCGAAGCCGCCACAACTGCCGGTGAAGCCAGATAAGCCTGTGCACTGCGAGCGCCCATCCGACCCTTGAAATTGCGATTGGTAGCTGAAATGCCGACCTCGTTCTCGCCCAGCAAACCCTTGCCAAGCCCTATACATGGTCCACACCCCGGCGGAAGGGGCAATGCTCCTGCTTTTAACAGAGTAGCCCAATCGCCATTGGCTTCGGCTACAGCCTGTACTTCACTCGAAGCGGCGGCGATATAGAACTCCACGCCGTCAGCTACCGTATGACCTTTTACAACCCGAGCGGCTTCCGCAATGTCCCGGGCCCTGCTGTTGACACACGATACAAGATACGCCTTGTGAACTTTGAGTTTCTGTTTTGTCATCTCAGTTACCGAGGTCATAGTCTTAACATTGTCCGGACCGGCTACATGTGGCGTAACAGTGGACAAATCAAGCGTAATTTCACGGGTGTAAATAGCAGAACCATCAGCTTTGAGAGGACTTTGCTCCAGTTGAGCCAATCGCTGTCTGTTCAAACGCGGGTGAGAGCCATTGCTGTCGATATCCGAAGGGACTCCCGCCAATCCGCGTTGTTCGACAGTTTCAATTCTGCGCCTCAACCAGTCTGTTACGATTTCATCTATTGGGAACAATCCCACCAGCGCGCCCCATTCGGTAGTCATATTGGTAATAGTAAGTCTCTCATCAATGGATAAAGAAGATACACCGTCTCCGACAAACTCAACAGCATGGTTGAGCACTTCGTTGTTATTGAACAGTCCGCAAAGTGTGATGATTACATCTTTACCGGTTACGCCTTCGCGGAGCTTACCAGTCAGTTCGCATCGCACCACTGGCGGCACCTGCCACCATGTCCTGCCAGTTGCCCAGATAGCGGCAGCATCAGTGCGGACCACGGGAGTGCCGAGACATCCAAGACCACCATACATGTTGGAGTGAGAATCAGATGCGACAACCATTGTGCCCGGCCAAACATAACCTTCCTCACACATAATCTGATGACCAATACCGCGTCCAGCCGGATAAAAATCAACACCCATCTCCCCTGCGAAGGATTCAATCATTGCATACTTTGCTATGTTAACTTCACCAGTGTCTTGAATGTTATGATCCAGCGCATATACCGGTTGGCGTGGATTTGCCATTTTGGTTGCGCCGATAGTTTTAAACTTCGGAATAACTGCCCCTGTGTTGTCATGTGTAAGGATATGCGCCGGTCGGATAGAAACATAATCGCCGGCTCGAACCGTGTGTCCCTCAGGAAGATCGACTGCAAACTTCTGTACAATTTTTTCAACAAGATTCTGTGCTGTATTATTATGACTCATAACTTCCCCCTTTCCCTTACTTCACAAGGTCGAAATCAATAAAATCGCAGTGGTGAAAAATAATGCTTTCCGGAAGGAGCTTCTCGCCGGTTCCTTCCTTTGAGTGAGTAGCGATGACGTGCATCACTTCCGATGGAAGGTCGTGCTTGAAAGCAAGCCCGACACCACTGAAAGGGTGACGGATATGTTTGCCATAGTTTGACTTGACCGGTTGTCCATTGACAATTTCGTATTCCATAAGCTTGCCGACATCAGCCAGTAACGCTCCGGCAATGAGATAATCGCGGTTGACTTTAGTGCGGCGGTCTTTGTGGACATCGATAAGAACATCATCGACAGCCAAACACATCCGACAGACAGCGCGGACATGATCAATGAAAGTAATCTTGACATCCTCAGCCAGCAGAGTAAATGGCATATTTCGCAATAATTCTTCAGTCCAGCCACGAAACTTGATAGCATCTACCCAGCAAGCAATGACCTTTTTCTGCAGAGCTTGATCCTTGATTTCCTTTACCTCTGGAAGGAGGTTAGTAACCAGCTTTTCCATTTTAGCGTTCTCCAAAAGATAAGCTGCCAGAAATTAGCTTGAAGCAGTTTATTTGGCAGACATTTCACTTTTTTAATCTAATTAGCAGTATAACAAACATATAAAGAAATCCCAAAGATTTTGAGACACCTTGCGCGGGCAATCAAGAGATTGGCGTTATTATATGGGTTAATATCCAAGAGAGTTAGGAGAAAATGTATCATCAGATTCCGGAAGTGTGTCCAAATTGAATGGACCATTCTGATAGTAATATTCATCGCCGTAGTATTTATCTTCGTCTGACGGAAGCAACATTGGCTGTATAATAACTGAGATTATTTGATTATCACGCAGAACTTGGAGTGAAGCCCCGCCATTATTGAAAGTTTCAAAAATTTTCTCCACCAATGATTTATGATTACTCACCCAAACTCCGTTTACAGTACGTATTTTATCACCGGATCTCAGACCACAGGCGTATCCAAGGCGGGAAATATCAATTGAATCAACGACAATAAGTCCCTGGTCGTCTATATTTACCGAAAAACCGAACTGGCCATTGAGTGGTAACCCTTCCACAAATCGTTTTGGTTTCTCAGTTGTTGGTTTTCTTGTTTGTTTGGGTGGCCTCGTCATAGCTACCAGATGAGAGCCAAATGGTTCTCGGGCAATCCAGTCGGCTAAGGTTTGATCTGGTGTAAGTATCCACTGTTTTAGGAAATATCGCTCGAGGATTTCATGGCCGGGGAATTGACGCTTCCACCAAACCGACTGGAAAGCATCGAAAGTTGAGTCAATACTTATCACATTATCGCACGTAGTAAGTGCCAGCAACATAGCTATATTGTCGCGCCGGTAGGGACCGTGGCGCATCAGAGGATGATTGGCAATACTGAGAGCGATATTATATCGCGGTTGGATTGTTTGTTCCAACATCCGTTTTGCCAATTGGTAAATCAAGTTAAGCTTCAAACGCTTATCAGTGGGAACAGCTTCTATCAGTTCGCCTTTCATAATTCCACCGAGTGGAATAATGAGTGGCTCTGACGAGCCTACTGAAGGGAAATATCGCACCAGATGAATGTCGATCTCGCTTTCCTGCCATTCTATTCCGGAAAGCTCGCAAAGAATTTGCAGGATAGTATCACCTTGAATCTCCCAAAATTCTGTCAGACTGCTGTCATTTTGACGTACCCAGCGCATATCCCGTGCGGCTGAGTGTTCCCTATACCATTCAGGGAACAAATCATTCTGCAGGGAAACCGCTCGTTCGTTGATAACCACACTGGGAATGTAGTGTGTATAAGAAAAGACAGAATAATATACCTCCTGAGCTGAGGCACAAGTAGCAATAAGGCTGATAACAAGCAGTACAATTAGCCATTTCATATAGAACAAATAAACCATACGCCAATATTAGCGCAAGGCAAAAACAACAGCTCTCAATTTTAGATAGCAACTTGCTTTTCTACTCATAAGTTTTGCTGAATAAGGTAAAAGTCCTTTGTTTATAAATAGATAAGCATGTTTTGTATTGTTTCAAGTGAGAGGGTTTTGTTGTAAAATGGTTTCGATTTCATTGAGACACCGATTTAATCGGGATACTTGATAAACATTCTACACGCCACGGCGCACTTCCTGTGCGCCGACAGGCACGTCAGCACAAGGCTGCCCGTTGAGCTAATTTGAGATTGTTGTACATACGTAACGAATTGTTCAGCAAACCCTAAATTAAATAGAGGGTAACACAGGTGTTACCCTCTTCATTTATCAGCAATCTTTCTTCAGTTACAACATAGCCAGAACGATTTTTCCAGCAATATTATAGTTCTACATACACGAATGTGGTTCTGGACCACCGGCAAATAGATATTGTACCAGGTAAGTGATGTCTGACACGTTGTTATTATAATCACAGTTGACGTCAGCACTCTCTAATGGATCGGGAGCTGGACCTTCTAAGAAAAGATAACTCACTAAAAAGGTCACATCGGATACGTTAATTCCCGGCACACCGTTCACATCTCCTGGAGGAGTTGTCATTGATACAGTTCCCGCAGAGGCAACAGGCTCCCAGCTCAGCAGTGGCCATGAAAAAAGCAATTCCTGAGAACTGAAGCCATCAACAAAAATAGCCGTTGTATCACCGTAAACCTCCTCATCACCAATTGTAAAATATAGATTAGCAATAATTCCTTCGCCAGGCGGGAGTGGTGAAACAGAGTTGTCATTCGAGGTTATTAGCTTAAAAGCAGCCGTCTTACCCCACGGATCACTGGCAACAGACTCCACTACTTCGAAATAATCGGTCCGGCATCCAACTGTTGAGAGTGAATCTAAATGCAGATCAAGATCGCCTTGATATTCTACAGGTATTAACATATAGCGAACAGGAACATTATTGTGGGCATAAATCGGAACTGCGAATGTTTTATTTTTGGCTCCAACTGCATCCACAGGGGAAATAGTATCCGCCAGAGCCATAATGAAGTTCTCATGCGTGCGTGAGCGAATATCTTCACCGGCGTTGATCTCGCAGGTAACATCAAATGTGCCAGCTTGGGAATAAGTATGTGTCGTGGTTTTACCGTTTCCTTGTTCTCCGTCACCGAATTCCCAGCTCCATGTATCAACTTCTAGGCCTGATTCGGCATTGTAATTTACATCAAATGGCACCCATCCAGATTTTATATCAGATTCAAAATAGACTCCTCCGGCATAACGGATATAACAAGCGTTGTAGCCAATATGTGAGCAACCGTAAGGCATACGCATATAACCACCTTCACCCCACCAGGTGCCCCATGAATTGCGCATAATCCATATACCGGCAGAACCCTGGCTGTCATCCCAGCCAACTAAAACTACAGCGTGGTTTATTGTTGCTCCATAATCACAGCCAGTAAAAATACCGCCACCGTATGACTGCATAGCGCTATTGGCAGCCACCGCCACTGAAATTGGTCCATAATCTATAATAGCCTGCTTCATAGCCTCAACAGTTGCCATTTCATATGGCTGACCAATATGATACCAGTCAAGAATGTGATATGGGTGTGTGTATGGACATCCACATGGGAGATCCCATGCATCATATTCAAAGTCTTCTTCAAGGACCGCACCGGAACTGTCACAAGGGTCCTCAGTGTCCTGGTGGTAATCATGAGCATACCAGCCGCCGTCACAACCCCAACCGTGATGGTTACAACTCACAAGATACTGCTCCGAAAGGTCAACCTCGATACCATCCTGTATTTTGATATTGCACTCAAGAGGTCCAACGGTCGAAAAAGCCCAACAACTGCCACAACCGCCTTGGTTCTTCACAGAAGTGCAGCCATCCAATTCGCGCCAGTCAAAAGCTGACGGTAGATCCTTTCTTGGTGTGCATGGATCAAAACGCGCATTTTTTTGCCAGTCAGGAGGTTCCACAAAACCACAAAGCTCATCCAGAGAGTATTTCGTAGCTGGATTGTCGGTAATTTTGAATGTCCAACCCTCTTCTTTAGCCTGTTCACGAAGAGAGTCCAAATCATCGGCTGTGAGTTGTCCAAACACAGGAGCGGCAGTCAAAAAAAGCAGAAACACTGTTAACAATAAAGCCATTCGGGAACTTAATCGGTCAAAAATCTGTGGATTATTCATCACAACTACATCCTTTCATATTAAAATACTTAATTTCGACATATTTAACAGGGAGTTTCATTGGCAGTTTTTTTAATCATTACTCCCAGATCAGTATTATTTGCCACATATACATACAGCTGACAAGGTCAGCGTCAGCCTTAATTTACTAATAATATAACAAAAAAAGCAAATATGTCCACAAAAATCTTGTGTCTTTAAGTCTCGTATATCATCCTTCGACTTCGCTCACCTATGAAATCGAAAACAGGATCCCGTTTGGTATGACAGCTTGTAGATAAAGCCCTTCAATGACATACAAGTCTGCAGACTTAAGATAGCAGTTTTGTAAGTCTATCCCTGAATTCGGGCTTATTAATGTCCAACTCAAGTATCCCCTCGTGGGCAATCGAAAGAGCGCCGGTCTCTTCTGAAACTACAACAACCACGGCATCCGATACTTCAGAGACCCCTATCGCTGCTTTGTGTCTCATCCCGTACAGTTTGCGAAATTGCGGATTGTTAGTCAGCGGCAAAGAAGCCGCCGCGGCTGTAATGTATTCACCGGTAACAATCACTGCGCCATCGTGAAGTGGCGTATAAGGCGTAAACAATGTTATCAGAAGTTCTGAAGATAGCTCTGAGTTCAACATCTTGCCGGTTTCTGAGAAATTCCGCAGACCTGTGCGGCGTTCGACAACAATCAAACCGCCATATCGCAACTCGGACAGTCTGATAGCGGCACGGGAGATTTCCTCGATTGTCTGTCGTCGTTCGAGCATGACAAATCGACGCAATAGACGGCTCTGTCCCAATTGAGCCAACACTCCGCGTAACTCCGGCTGGAACACAATCACCAACACAATAAGTCCAAATGTGGCTAAGTTGGAGAATAGCCAGGTAACCCCCTCAAGTTGAAACCAGTATGCAATAAAAGCAACACCAAGTATCAATCCCAAACCTACAATTATCTGGGCGGAGCGAGTTCCTCTGACAAGTTTGAACGCTTGATATATGATGAACGATACAAGCAAGACATCAAATACATCTTTCAGTCCAAATCTGATAAATTCCCAAGTGAAAACTGTCATGTTTTTGCCCTTATCGCCTGAACGACCTTAAGCGCTTCAACTGTATGTCCTACATCATGCACACGCACCATAGATGCGCCATTTATCACAGCTGTAACCGCAGCTGCAAGTGAACCGCCAATTCGGTTATCAGCAGATTTATCGCTGGGATTCAGCATATTAATGAATGATTTTCGCGATGCTCCAACTAACAGCGGAAGTCCAAATGACGTGAACCGCTTCAGGTTTGACAGGATTTCTATATTGTCGGACAGTCGTTTTCCAAATCCAATGCCTGGATCTAAAATCAATCGTGATTTGTCTATTCCGTTTTGGCGGCAGAACTCGATTCTCTCCTC
>JAYEIF010000232.1:0-7942 GCA_034659895.1 Candidatus Zixiibacteriota bacterium | reverse complement strand
GGAAGTGCGCCGTGGCGTGTAGAATGTTTATCAAGTGCAAACCTTTTAAGCTATTTATAACAAAACCCTTTCACTTGAAACAATACAAAACATGCTTATCTATTTATGAACAAAGAACTTATACTTTGTTCAGCAACCTCGAAATAGAGCTAATATAACCGTAGCAGATAAAAAGCTCGTTAATGAAACTTGGTTCGTTACTTCATTTGTAAGGTGCTGTTAAAGCAATTCAATCTTATTGCGGTTTTTCCTGACTGATTTTGTAGCGTTGCGTGTATCAAAAACTGCTTGGGAGTGATCTACTATCCATTGGTAATTATAAGTGGAATGATGTGTCAGAATAACTGTCAGGTCAGTCTTTTTGAGTAAAGCCGCAGTCAATCTTGTTGATTTGCGTTTTGAGTTGTTCAAAACAACCTCTGGAACATGAGGATCGTTATAGACTACTTTTGAGCCATTTCCCTCAAGCAAAGAGATAATATCCAGAGCAGGTGATTCCCGAACATCCTTTATGTCCGGTTTATAAGCTACTCCGAGCACGAGAATATGCGTTTTGTTAAGGGCTTTGGCAAAACGCTCATTGAGCATAGAGCCAATTCGTTGTACGACCCATTCCGGCATGCTTGAGTTTATATCTCCAGCTAATTCGATGAACCGAGCGTAGTAATTCAGTGACTTTAGTTTCCATGACAGGTAATGAGGATCAATCGGTATGCAATGTCCGCCAAGACCTGGACCCGGGTAAAACGGCATAAATCCAAACGGTTTGGTAGCGGCAGCATCGATAATCTCCCATACATCCAGGTTCAAACGGTCACACATTAGGGCGACCTCGTTAACCAGGCCGATATTAACCGAACGAAATGTGTTCTCAAGCAACTTGACCATTTCTGCCGCACGCGTTGATGATACTGCATAGATGTTTGGCATAGTCTGTTCGTAAAATATCTTGGCGGCTTTGGTACATTTTGCAGTCATACCGCCTACCACACGTGGTGTGTTTTTTGTGCTATAGTTAGGATTGCCGGGATCGACACGTTCCGGCGAAAAAGCCAGAAAAAAGTCTTTCCCAACTTTGTGGCCACCTTCCTCAAGCAAGGGCAAAATCAAATCCTCAGTGGTGCCAGGATAGGTTGTAGATTCCAAAACTATCAGAGTGCCCTTTTTCAAATGTGTCTTAACGTTATTGACAGCCGACAGAATATAGCTGACGTCCGGATCCTTAGTTTTCGATAGCGGAGTAGGCACACAGATAGATATTGTGTCCATCTTCGAGACCTGTTTGAAGTCAGTAGTAACTCTGAAGTGTCCGGATGAAACTGCACGCTGAACGGTATCATGAGCCACGTCATCAATGTCAGATCGTCCACTATTAAGTAGTTTTATTTTAGACTTCGATATATCAAAACCTGTAACTCTGAATCCGCTGTGGACTAACTCCATCGAAAGCGGTAGGCCGACATAACCCAACCCAACCACACCAACCTTTGCTGAGTGGTCTTGCAGTTTCTTAATCAGGTTTTTATAGACGTCAGTTTGTTTCTTTGTCTTTTTGGTCATCCTTGTTCTCCTGCCATCTCCATAACTAATTGGAGGATAATTTTGCAATCCAATATTCGTATGTATCGCACAATGTTGTCTTTATAGTGTATCGGGATCTATAAACAAGCTCTTGAACCGCTCTGCTATTACTTCCGCGCAGAACTGGAATGTCACTCTTTCGCAGTCGGGAACGGTCAGTAACTACACGGACTTTCTTTGATGTGAACCCGAGTAAAATATTAAGTACTGTTTGAATTGAAACAGCTCGGCCTGAACATAGTTGATATGCTCGTTCGGGTTTGCCATTCTCGGCAATCATGCGGTAGCCGCGGACAATATCGCGAACGTCAGAAAAATCTCGTTTGGCGCTTAAATCACCTACCGCCATACGAGGTTTCTGCAACCCCAGTTCAATAGCGGCAATCTGTCGGGCGAAATCTGGTACGACAAAGTTCTCTTCCTGACGGGGTCCGCAGTGATTGAACGACCTGGCTATTGTTACAGGCACATTTCGTCTCCGTGCGTAGTAACGGCAGAAATGTTCAGCAGTGGCTTTGGATATTCCATAGGGTGAAATTGGGTTCAAAGGTTGACTCTCAGTAAGAGTTTTATTCTTCGGGCTGAATTTCCCATAGCAGTCTGCTGAACTAACAAAAACCATTTTCTTTATTTTGGGAAGTTTCTCTGCTGCCTGTAACACATTGAGAGTGCCTTCAACATTAACACGAAATGTAAGTCTCTCCATCGAAAACGATTTCCCCACAGATGCTAAAGCTGCTAAATGAAAAATGTAGTCAGGTTTAAGTTTCTTGACAATTTGTATAGTGCGGTCGGAATCAAGAATATCCAGATATACCAATTCGAGACTACTCTTAATGAGTTTGATATTCTTAGTTGATTCGCCTTTCAATAATGCTCCTGACACACGATAACCGTGGTTCAGAAGTTCCTCAGCCAGAAATGATCCAGCAAATCCACCAATGCCGGTTATGAAAGCATGGGGCTTTCTCAATTATTTACTTGTCCTCCGATAAACGCTTAATATCAGCATTAACCATCATTTTGACTAACTCCTCAAATGAAACCGATGGTTCCCATTTAAGTTCTTTCTTTGCCTTGGTAGAATTTCCAAGAAGCAAATCAACTTCCGCCGGTCGAACAAAACGAGGATCTTTCACTACATATTCCTTGTAATCCAGATCGAGATGACTAAAAGCCAGTTGCACAAATTCTTTTACAGAATGAGTTTGACCACTCGAAATAACATAGTCCGATGGCTCTGGTTGTTGGAGCATTAACCACATTGCGCGAACGTAGTCCCCCGCGTATCCCCAGTCACGCTTGGCATCAAGATTGCCAAGAGCAAGCTTGTTGGCTAACCCCAGTTTTATTCGTACTGCGCCATCGGTAATTTTTCGTGTAACAAACTCAAGACCGCGACGTGGAGACTCATGGTTGAACAGAATACCCGAAGAAGCGTGAAGGTTATAGCTTTCGCGATAATTGACCGTAATCCAGTGACCATATACCTTAGCTACACCATACGGCGAACGAGGATAAAAAGGCGTCTTTTCACTCTGTGGAACCTCATGAACCTTACCGAACATCTCGGATGATGACGCCTGATAGAAACGGATATTGCGATCAACCTGTCTGATTGCTTCCAGGACTTTGGTTACTCCCAGCGCATCGAACTCTCCTGTCAATACCGGTTGACTCCAACTGGCAGGGACAAATGATTGAGCCGCCAAGTTGTATATTTCATCAGGGTGGTGCTCTTCGATTATCCTGTTGATTGATAACTGATCAAGGAGATCTGCCTGAGCCAGTGTAATTTCCCCCTTGATGTGATTGATACGTTCAAACGATTCGGTTGAGGCTCGTCGTACCATGCCGATTACTTCGTATCCCTCTTTCAGAAGAAGTTCAGCAAGGTACGAACCATCCTGTCCGGTGATACCGGTAATAAGAGCTTTCATCGAAGATTCACCTTCATCAATATTGGTGATAACAGCCACTGCTAATTTGCAGACAACCGTCAATGACTTTTTCAAGATTTAATATAGCTCTGCTTAATAGATAGTCAAACATAATCAAGCTATCTCTAATAAACTAATTCGCTTTTATCTGTTATATGACTTGTCTCATAGCAGGTTTGAAAATATGTTTAGAACAAATTTCTTATGGGAGATAGGATTCTATGATGTTATACTTTATCTTACATAGGTATCAATAAATACCTGAATTATGATGCTAAATAGAAGCCTGAAAAGGAAAATTATATGAATAGATTATTTTTGATGCTGATAATTGCCTCTCTACTATTGCTGACATGGGCACCAGTGGTTTTGTCAATCGAGCAAAAGAATAAAGGAACAAATATGAATGATATTCCTATAAGTGCTGATTCACTGTTGAAAAAAGCTGATGCAACTTTTAACTCCCATAATTACAAACTTGCTCTGGAACAATACCGAACAGCAATGGAGGAATCTCAGAAGGAATTTAATGTCTCTGTAGAAACGGAAGCTCTGGCACAGATGGCTCGTATGAACCTTATTCTCGGTGATACTGAAATAGGCCGCAAGTGGTTATCAAAAGCTGGAGATATAGCTAACGAGTCGGACCCTATGGGCTGGTCACGGTATCTCGGAGTACGAGGTCGGTTTGAATGGCAGGATAATGACCTCAAGTCAGCAAGGGTTACGTTTGAGAAGATGTTTGATTTCTGCAATGTAAATGCTCTGTTGGGAAGGGCGGTTGATGCCGTTCATATGATAGCGATTATTTCTGAGGCTCCCGAGGATCAAATAGAATGGGGACATCGTGGAATTGAAATAGCCGAAGCTTCTGATAATGAAAGTTGGCTGGGACCGTTGTTTAATAATCTCGCCTGCACATACTGGGAAATTAAGCAGTATGATTCCGCATTAACTTATTATCTTAAGGCTCGAGAGTATCACTGGCGTTTCTCAGGTGAGGTTGCTAAACTATTCGCAGATTATCATATTGGCATGACTTACCGTTTCCTTGGCAAGAACGACAAATCCAGAAAATGGCTGCGACCAGTATTAGCGTGGGCAGAAAGGCTGGAGAATCATGGTGCAATTGGGCAAACCTGTGAAGATCTCGGTGAAGCTGATATTGCAGATGGGAAGAAAGACTCCGGCCTCAAAATGCTCTACCGCGCCCGTGAGGAATACCAACTTGAAGGCTATGACAAGACGTGGCCAGAGGTCTGGGATGGAATAAACGAGCGAATTGCTGAACTGGAGAAATAGCAGGCAGGGAAGAATTTAATAATTTTAGCCATTGAAATGTTACGGATTCCATGTGCAGCTTTTCGTCAAATTAAAGTTGTGCAATATCACAATCCTAAGTAAACATTATCAATCGCCATTGACAAATTCTGTCTTTGCTTTACTATAAACCGCAAGATGTCAAATTCTATTAACCATACGCGTATGGAGAAACTGCTTCTGGAAGCAGCGCGGACGTTCAATACTACCCTCGAATATGAGGAACTAATGGCTCGGATTCTACGGTTGGTTATGACAGCCGTTGGAGCAGAAGCAGCACTGGTCTTTCGTATTGACCATGATCGTACTGATGTAAAAATGAGATTTCTCAAAAGCGGACAGGAGCATCTTAGCGTCTTCCGTCACGAGTTGGGCGGTGGAATAGTGGGATTTGTGGCAAAATATCGGGAGTCAGTGTTAATTGATAATGTTACTGATGATTCTCGAATCGACAAGGAAATCGAAGACCAGGGAGATATTAAGATTCACTCATTGGTAACAGTTCCGCTAATCGGCAAGGGTCAAATGATTGGGGTCATTGAAGCCATCAACAAGTGTGAGGGAAAGTTCACTGCCGCCGATAAGGATGTTCTTGTCGGTTTAGCAAATCAGATGGCAGTAGCTATTGACAATACTCATCTTTACCGTGAAGTGAAACGAGAAGCCCTTGAAAAAAACCTGCTATATGAAATTGGAATCAAGCTGTCCAGTTCACTTCATCTGGATGAAGTATTAAAGGAGATTGTTCTCTCACTGAAAAAGGTAATTGATTTTGATGCTGGTGGTGTATTTTTGGTTGATCCGAAAAAGAGCAATATAGAGTCAATTTTGACCGAAGGCTATAGTACTGGTAAAGATGCACAACTTGCAGTAAAAATCGGTCAGGGAATCATCGGGCGTGTGGTAACCACAGGCGAACCTGTGATTGTCGGCGATGTTTCTCAGGATGAGCGTTATGTCGAAGTGCGAGCTCAGACACAAAGTGAAATAGTAGCTCCTTTGATTCTGGGCACAAATGGTCCGGATGGTAAAGTTATCGGAGTGTTCAATCTCGAATCAGACAATCTGCAAGCTTTCAATCATCGACACCTTTCGCTTATACAAGCCTTTGCCTCGCAAGCAGCTATCTCCATAGAACGCGCACGCCTCCATGAGGAGATTCTGGTAGGAAAAAAGATAGAAGAGCAACTCAACGTGGCTCGGGAAATTCAGCGCACCTTCCTCCCGCATAGCAATCCTCGCCTTTCCGGATATGACGTCTCCGGCATAAATATCCCGTCAGGCCAGGTAGGCGGTGACTATTACGATTTCATTAGAATTGTAGATAATCAAACAGGCATTGCTATTGGCGATGTTTCCGGCAAAGGAGTCCCTGCGTCGTTGATTATGGCATCATTTCGAGCATCCCTGATTGCAGAGATACGCAACAACTATTCCATCCGTACAATTGCAAGTAAAGTCAACAATCTGTTGTTTGAATCAATCAAGCCGGGGAATTTTGTTACGGCTCTTTACTGTGTGCTTGACTCTCGCAATCATATACTGACATTTTGTAACTGTGGCCACGATTTGCCTGTTCTTTTACGAGCGAATGGGAAAGTTGAGTTTTTGCGTGAGGGAGGACCGGTGCTGGGAGTAAAGCAGGGTGCCATATACGAGGAGCGTCCTGTTTTCCTCAATTCGGGTGAAATTGTCGTTTTCTATACCGACGGTATCACGGAAGTTTTCGGGCGAAATGGCGATCAGTTTGGTGTGGAACGGCTCATTGAGCTAATCAAGGAAAATCGGAGAAAGCCAGCCCATCAGATACAGGATGTCATCCACCGGGCAGTTAGAGCTCATGCCGCACCAGACCACATCTTTGACGACTTCACAATGATTGTTCTCAAGCGTAACAAGTAAGTTTTCCTTTGTATATTGCGGTATATTTGTTATCTTATATGAGAGTGACAAAAAATTTCAATCTGGAGGACTATTAAAATGAGAAAATTTATGCCGTTTATTGTCCTTTTGTCGGTTGGGCTGTATCTTGGCTGTGGCGGTGATGACGGTGGTGACAATGGCACTAATCACAATGATACAACTCCTCGCTTGACAGTTAATACAACAGTTACCGACTATCTTCTTGATGATGCTTTGGCGAGTGCATGGGATTCTGTTGATTCAATAACAGTGGATGTTTCTTGTGGCAATCCACCTGCCAAGCTTATTCCCTCTACAGCTCAAGCTATTACCAGTAATGTTATGGTCAAAGCTGTTAATCGAAGTGACTCGCTGTATCTTTGGCTTCGATGGACGGATGCAACATTTTCTGTGTGGCCTAGCGCTTATACAATAACAGATACTACACCATCACTTACAATTTCATCATCCCCAGAA
The DNA here is from genome assembly GCA_034659895.1 of Candidatus Zixiibacteriota bacterium. GTDB lineage: Bacteria > Zixibacteria > MSB-5A5 > GN15 > FEB-12 > B120-G9. Next base: position 722 of record JAYEIF010000232.1, on the reverse strand, counting down.
AGCGGTCAAGAGGATCAAATGTATGTTATGTTTGATGGTGCTCCGGATGGAGGATGGGATGTCTGGAATTGGCGAGTTCTTACTACGGGTGCTGGAGGTTTGGCGGAGGGTATGACTTGGAATAATGATACGCTTATTACAGATGCCAACGGCACAGGGGCAAATCTCAAAGTCGAGTTTGAAAATAGTAATTGTAACTATTGCCATAAAGATACATGTGAATTCAATGGATATGTACTTCTTATGGATGATGCTATTAAGAATGGTGATCCTGTTTGGTGGAAAAGCACTCACGGTTGGGAAATAGGTCAGAAAATCCCTGGTTTCCGTATTGATACTTCTCTGACTGCTCCCTATCGAAACGATGAAATCAGGGGTAGCCGCTGGGATACAAGAGCAGTTTCTGACTATGATTCTACAGTAACCGAATATACTCTTGTGCTCTGTCGAAAGATGAATACAGGATTTACTGAAGACATTGATTTTACATCAGTAGATTCAGTCAAGGTGCAATTAGGTGTGCTTGATGAGCAGCACTTATTCACAACGGGCAGTAACTATCGTGGTTTCTCTGAGGAGTTCTGGATTATATTTTAAGTTAGCTGTAATCTTCACAGTATTATATGAAAAAATCGGCGATCCTCAAAGGGCCGCCGATTTTCTTTAGCTAATCTATATTTGAAAAACAGCTCTACTCTGGTTTCTCCGACTCGTCATCTTTA
>JAYEIF010000231.1:0-7947 GCA_034659895.1 Candidatus Zixiibacteriota bacterium | reverse complement strand
TTTTGAAATTAACCAGCTATTTAATAGTCCTTGATAGTTTATGTCCTTGACAGAATGGATAAATAAGGTATAATTGGAAACTGCTAAGAAAATGTGACCCCATCGTCTAGTGGTCTAGGACGGCGCCCTTTCACGGCGCAAACACGGGTTCGACTCCCGTTGGGGTCACCAAATTTGATTTCTCAGCGTTATTCCCCTGTAAAATGTTAAAAAGTAGAATCGTAGGCAAAATAGTCTGCCGATGGTTCCAAAAGCTTGCACTTGATAAACATTCTACACGCCACGGCGCACTTCCTGTGCGCCGACAGGCACGTCAGCTCGCGTAGGTTATCCCGATTTATAATTATCCATTTATGTCATCCCGAGCGGAGTCGAGGGACAGGTGACACGCCACGGCGCACTTCCTGTCCGCTTGACAGGCGGGCGTGAATTGAAGATTGTCGTTCATAGTAACGAATTATTCAGCAAGCCTTAAATACCATACTTTCAATTACCTTTTTGTGAGATAATTCGGTGTGTTTTCCTGTCCTTGACTTTCAAATGGGATGGTTTTACATTTCCAGCGCATAAATGTGGTTAAGCAAGTATGCAAAAAAGTTGGTTGATGCCGATAAATACACCGACAACAAGGAGTTAAATAGATTTAGTGATACCGTTTTCTAATCTTAAACGAACCCACACATGTGGCGAACTGCGAGCTTCACATGTTGGCACCAATGTCCGTCTTAATGGCTGGGTTGATGGATACCGCAACCTTGGTGGTCTGCTCTTTCTTGATCTGCGCGACCGTTATGGCATTACTCAAGTAGTAATAAATCCTGAGACTTTCGACAAAGATATGCTGGACGAAGCCAATCGTACTCGTCATGAATTTGTTGTTGCTGCCATTGGAGAAGTTTCCCAAAGACCGGAAGGTATGATAAATCCTAAAATGGATACGGGCGAGATAGAAATCAATGCAAATGCTTTCCATATTCTTTCTGAGGCGAAAACGCCACCGTTTGAGATTGTAGATGAAACCAATGCTGGGGATAAATTACGATTGGAATTCCGCTATCTGGATTTAAGACGAAGACCAATGCAGGAAAGAATTCGATTTCGGCACGAGGCGACTCTGGCTGTGCGCAATTATCTGAGTGAAAACGATTTCTATGAAATAGAAACACCTTTTATGATTCGCTCGACACCAGAAGGAGCGCGCGACTATGTGGTTCCAAGCAGGGTAGCCAAGGGAAAGTTTTATGCCTTACCGCAATCGCCACAGCTATTCAAACAGATTTTGATGTGCTCCGGTTTTGACAAGTATTTTCAGATTGCCCGCTGTTTGCGCGATGAAGACCTCCGTTCCGATCGACAGCCGGAACATACTCAGATTGACTTGGAAATGTCTTATGCCACACCGGAAGATGTCTTTAGTGTTTTTGAAAGGTTGATGGTTGATTTATTCAAAAAGATGCTGGATGTTGACCTTGAAATACCATTTCCGAGATTGACCTATGATGAAGCTATTAATAGGTTTGGTATTGACAAACCAGACCTTCGCTTTGGTATGGAAATAGTCAATCTGAGTGATGAAGTCAAAGATTGCGAATTTAAGGTCTTTACTAACAATATAGCTTCAGGTGGAGTCGTAAAGGGAATTGTGCTCAAAGGCGGCGGCTCGTATTCGCGGAAACAGATAGACAACCTGACAGATATTGCTAAAGAAGCAGGTGCTGGAGGACTGGCGTATATCCTTAGAGCGGAAACAGGTGATAAATCACCGATATTGAAGTTCATTGGCGAAGAGGTTAAAGACAGACTTTGTGCTACTGCCAATGTTGAGCCGGGTGATGCGTTATTTATAATATCCGACAAAAGCCCCAAGACAGAGGAAATTCTCGGTCAACTGCGGTTGCATCTTGGGCGAGAACATGATTTAATAGATGTAAACCAATGGCGTTTCTTGTGGATTACCGAGTTTCCACTGTTTGAATATGACGAAGAATCGAATACTCTACAGTCAGCTCATAATATTGTCTCACATCCGATGGAAGAAGACCTTGAGTTGGTAGAAGACGGATTCAGCAGTGAGCTGCCAAAGTCTGACATAAATCATCCATGGCGAAAAGTGCGAGCTATGCAGTATGATATTGTATTGAATGGCTGGGAAATGGCTTCCGGCGGTCAGCGAATAAATCGTCGCAAGCTTCAGGAAAAAGTTCTTGAAATTCTCGGTATCGACAATGAACGCGCCGACAAGATGTTTGGTTTTCTTTTGCGAGCCTTGGAATACGGCGCTCCGCCGCACGCCGGCATTGCCGCCGGCCTTGATCGACTGATTGCAATGATGACACATACCGATACTATAAGAGATGTTATTGCGTTTCCAAAAACGACAAATGCGCTGTCCCTGATGGATGGTTCTCCGTCTGAAATCGATCAGGCACAACTTGATGAACTTGGCCTGCAACTGAAGGAGGAACCAAAGGCATAGCTGCCAGCTATGAATCCAAGTTTTGAGGAGCATATAGTTCGCTCGTTTACTCTCGAGGGAATTGACCAGCGGATTTTGTTTGGCCGCAACGATATTTTCCTGAGAATAATCGAGGCAAGTTTTGGATGCAAAGTCTTTGCGCGAGGGGATAAAGTAGTTGTCGAAGGTCCCCCTGAAACCGTCGAACAGATTTCCAGAGTTCTGGATGATTTAGTAACGAGGGTTAGGCAAGGAGATTATATCAGCGACCAGTATCTCAACTATGCCATAGCAATGGTTAGGGAAAACGGTTACGGACCTGCTGAAGAAATCTCTACGCGCAGTCTTCTGACCAGCGCTCTCAAGAAAGAGATAAAGCCAAGAACTATTGGCCAAACGAAATATGTCGATTCGGTTGAGAATCACGATGTTGTTTTTTCTATCGGCCCTGCTGGGACGGGCAAAACATATCTGGCGGTGGCTATGGCTGTTGCGCATCTCAAGTCGGATCGCGTGCAGAGAATTATTTTCACACGTCCGGCAGTAGAAGCAGGCGAATCACTGGGCTTTCTTCCGGGGGATATTAGAGCAAAGGTTGATCCATATCTTCGCCCAATTTATGATGCTCTCTATGATATGCTGCAGCCAGACAAAATTCGCAAGCTAATAGAGATAGGAATCATTGAAATTGCCCCGCTGGCTTTTATGAGAGGACGCACGCTCAATGAAGCGTTTGTTGTTCTGGATGAAGCGCAAAATACAACCAATAGCCAGATGAAAATGCTGCTAACACGAATCGGCGAAAAATCAAAAGCAGTAGTTACTGGCGACATTACTCAGATTGACCTTGACGACAAGCGAAAATCGGGACTTGTTAAAGTTCAGAAGATTCTCAAAGGGACTCAAGGTATTGGATTTGTTTACCTGACTGATAAGGATGTTGTTCGACATCGGCTGGTACAGAGTATAATCAAAGCTTATGAAGCTTATGAAAAAGGCCGTGGAAAAAGGAAATGAGACAAAACACGGATTCGTTTTATGTTTTCATTTTTACTTAAGTTAAAACGCTCCATCAAGCGGTTGCTAAAAGTTCAGAGCGAGAGCCGCCAACGACCGGTATATACTATTCGTTCTCGCACTATTAAAGTTTTGATGCTGTTGGTGCTGTCTGTGCTGATAGGTATTATCTATCCCGGCGAGGACCTGTTTGACCCATTCAATGTTCCTCACCGCGGTGAGATTGCTACTGAAGATATTACAGCACCATTTGATATAACTGTATTTAAAACCGATAGCGAGTTGGAGGATGAACGAGACATCATTCGACTAACGATACCATACGTTGTCGATTATGACTCTGTTGCCGAAAAAGAAGTTTACACTAACCTTCACGATTTCCTTTCCTTAGCTGATTCTCTCTCGGCCGATAATAGCTGGAAAAATCATATTGACGAATACATCGAATTGGTATCGGACAGTTTTCCCCTGCTCAGCAAATCAGCTATTGTGCAATCTCTGAAACGTAATGACCTTGATACGGTTTGTGACAGACTGACAAGAATTTATAGCGAAGACATATATAAAGTTGGCGTCCTGACTCGGATAAGCGCTATACCTAATACAAGAAATAAGAATGTCCTGATTCGCAGAGGTGAACGGGAAAACATATACTACCGGGATAAATTGCTTGATATAGTTCTGGCCAATGCGCGCATGCTGACTGCCTTGAATAATATGTATGCCAGTAAATCTATCGACGTTGAATACTACTATCTTATTGGGCGTTCGTTTGTACAACCAACTTTACATGTTAATATGACCGAATACAATCGTCGAATTCACAACGAACTTGATCAGATTTCCCTTATCAAAGAAATAGTCAATAAAGGTAACATCATTGTGCGCACAGGAAGCAAAGTAAAGAAACGACAGGAGCGTGTGCTTCAAGAGATGGTTAGTATTCAGCGCAATGAAGCAACTCGACAGGGATGGTTTCTTAATATGCTGCCGGCTCTTGCCCGTATTCTGCTGGTATTGATTTCCCTGAGTACTTTATATATGTTCTTGTTCTACTTTCGAAAGGAAATCTACTACTCCAATGCGCGGTTGTCCGCAATTTTTATGGTTTTAATTCTACAGTTAGCCATCATCTACCTCATCAACCATTTGGACATTTCCATGTATCTGTATCCTGTGGCGTTCCTCGCTATTATGTTGACGATTCTGTTCGATGCGGAAGTAGGAATCCTCACAACCGTTGTTTTGGCAATTCTATTGGGCATAATGCATCGGTTCAACTTTACTATGTCGTTCATGACATTTGTAATTGGTACTGTGGCTTCTCTGGCTTCACGGCAAGTACGCCGTCGAGCGCACTTTTTCCGTATTATGCTTATCACATCACTGTCATGCGCCTTGTTTATTTTGATTATCGAGAATTTGAAAGTTACCCCACCTGTAGAGATTTTTACGGAAATGGGTTTCGGACTCGCTAATGGCTTTGTTGCCATCCTGTTGACAATTGGTTTGCTCCCAGTGTTTGAGTCGTTGTTTGGAATCACTACGGATATCACGCTACTGGAGTTGTCCGATTTAAATCATCCGCTATTGAAACGACTTGCGATCGAAGCTCCAGGGACTCATCAACACTCCATTATTGTTGGTAATCTGTCAGAAGCTGCTACCGAAGCTATCGGAGCCAATTCGCTTCTCGCTCGCGTGGGAGCATACTATCATGACATTGGCAAAATGGAGATTCCAGAGTATTTCGTAGAGAATCAATTGAGCGTAAAGTCGAAGCATGATTCATTAACTCCATCTATGTCTTCACTGATTTTATCTTCGCATATTAAACGTGGTCGGAAGTTGGGTGAGGCATCTGACATACCGGATGATGTTCTTAATTTTGTTGAAGAACACCACGGTACAATGGTGCAGAGCTATTTTTTCGATAAAGCGCTCAAACAAGGCGAAACTCCAGACAACATCGATAAATATCGCTACCCAGGTCCTCGACCACAAACAAGGGAGACCGGAATAACTATGCTGGCTGATGCAATAGAAGCGGCCAGCCGAGTACTTGAACGACCAAGTCCAGCTCGAATCGATTCACTTATCCAGCGCATTATTAATGACCGCTTTCAGTCTGGTGAACTCGACCAATGCCCGCTTACATTACGAAATCTAGCCAAGATCAAGAAAGCTTTTGCTAAGGTGCTTATTGCTACGTTCCATCACAGAGTTGAGTACCCTCAAAAAGTAACACCCGATGATATACAATGAAACTTAACATTTTTAAGGAAACAAAGATACGCATTCCTTGGCGGAAGCTCGAAACCCTTTTTACCGCAGTAACTCAAAATGAGAGTACAAGAGCTGATAAAGGGCAGGTTAATCTAATTATGACCACAAACAGCCGACTTCGTGCGCTAAACCATCAGTTCCGAGATATTGATAACGCAACCGATGTGCTGTCGTTTAATCTCGATGAGCCAGATGATATAAATAGTATCTTTGGAGAAATATACATTGCAGTCCCAATCGCAACTCATCAGGCAAAGCAGTACCGCGCAACCCTGTCACAAGAGTTGCTAAGGCTGACATGCCATGGACTCCTTCATCTGTATGGCTATGACCATCAAACTGATAGTCAAAGACAGGAAATGTTGCGCCTTGAGGAGCAATACCTGTTAGCGACAGAAGGAAAAAACAATGCCTGAGCTGCTGTATATTTTAATTGTTGTCATTTTCTTTATATCCTCTTATGTGATTTCGCTTTATTCGCTGTCTATATACATTGACCCAGACGATCTTGACTCTCTCCTTTCAAATGTTTCCGGTAAGCGAAAAAAGTTTCTTCGCAGATTGGTAAACAATCCACAGGTATTCATTCAAATTGCCGCTGTTTACAAATCGTTTTCTCTGATTGTTATAAGTATTGTTACATATCATTTTCTGCAACAGGTGAATATTCTTGAGCAATCGTCAGGTCTGTTTCTTTCGTTGGTGGTATTAGCAATTACTTGGTCGATTTATGTTTTAGTTGTAGAATATCTTCCACGTCGTTCTTTACGCAACTCTATTGACAGACAAATAGTAAGACACCTGTGGTTTATTTTTATTATCTATTATTTGTTTTACCCCTTGGTCAGTATGTATCAGAGCATTTTGCTTAGACTCACTCGCAACACCAAAATAACGGAGGAAGAAAAGGAAGAGATTGTAGGACGCGCTATCGAGACATTGGCAGATCAGGCCGGTATCAACGAAACTATCGTGGAAGACAATGAGAAGGAAATGATTGGGCAAATTTTTCTGCTCGACCAGACAATTGCACGAGAGATTATGGTCCCGCGTATCCAGATTACCGCTATCGATAAAACTATGTCCTTTGGGGATATTCGCAGATTGGTGTTAAAAGATGGCCATTCCCGTTATCCTGTCTACGATGAAGCAATAGACAAAATCATTGGCTTGATTTATGTCAAAGATCTCTTCAACAAACTTCCAAATCCCGGGGAGAAGTTTATCATCACCGATTATTTAAGAGAGCCATATTTTGTCCCGGAAACGAAAGTGATTAGCGTTCTTCTTCGGGAGTTCAAGGAAAAACGGCTGCATATTGCTATGGTTGTAGATGAATATGGCGGCGTTGCGGGGCTGGTAACACTGGAGGATATTATTGAGGAGATATTTGGTGAAATTCAGGATGAGCACGACAAAGAACAGGCTGAGTTTTTAGCTCTTCCAGATGGCCGTTACCAAGTTGATGCGGGACTTCTTGTCGAAGATTTACAGGAATATCTGGAAACTGACTATGAGCAGGGTGATTATGATACTGTGGGCGGGCTTATCTATGATTTGGTAGGTTCGGTTCCTCATGAAGGGCAGATTATCAAATGGTATGGTCTGGAGTTCAAAATTGAGAAGGTTGCCGGACAGCGAATTGTTATGGTAACAGTCAGCCGCTGAGTGGGTGAACAATTAGAAAAATAGATGAAGCAAAAGGAAATACATCACAACACTAAACAGAATGCCAGCCAGAAAACCTACCCTGAACGTGTTAGCTCTTTTTAAGAATGTATTCTTTGTGTGAGGTATCGGAAGATGGCAGTGTTTACATACAGTAGATCCCTTTTTTATAGGTTCTTTGCAAAAAGGGCATTTTTCTTCCTGAGTAATTAAAGCCATAACAAAATATGGCTCATTATCCTGATTCTAATCAAGATAAAATTTGAATTGATTTTCAGAATAATGTTCTGATTAAAGAATTAGGGTATGCTGAATAAAGTACCTGTCCGCTCGACAGGCGGGTAAGTTCTTTATTCATAAATAGAAAAGCATGTTTTGTATTGTTTCAAGTGAGAGGGTTTTGTTATAAATAGCTTAAAAGGCTTGCATTTGATAAACATTCTACACGCCACGGCGCACTTCCTGTGCGCCGACAGGCACGTCAGCTCGCGTAGCAGCGGGGCTTGTCTCCGCTGTGTGTA
>JAYEIF010000230.1:0-7973 GCA_034659895.1 Candidatus Zixiibacteriota bacterium | reverse complement strand
TTATTCTTCCTACAAAAAATATCGTTCTCAATGCCAACATATGACCGATGAGATGAAACAACTCGAAGAAGAAAACAATCGTATTTTTATCGAAGCTTATGGTTTGCAGGATGAGCTAACACCAGACGTGCCTTTGAAAGAAATTACCCTAACTTGCAACCCGCACTACAGATATAACGGCAATAAGAGTGAAGCTGAATTGGAAGCACTACTACTTGCTGACACGATGAAGGAGTTCATCTCTTATGCTGTCGGTTGTATGTTTGGCCGTTACTCACTGGACAAGGAAGGGCTGATCCTTGCTAATCAGGGTGAGACTATTGAGGATTACCTGAAGAAAGTCCCCAAACCAACCTTCCCAGCTGATGACGACAATGTGATCCCGATGTTAAAAGAAGATTGGTTTACAGATGACATTTCAGAACGCTTCTATCGGTTTCTGCGGATCACCTTTGGCGAAGAGAAATATAACGAGAACTTGAAGTTCATTGAAGATGCTATTGGAAAGACAATCCGGAAGTATTTTATCAAGGACTTCTACAACGATCATATTAAGCGATACAAGAAACGTCCAATCTACTGGCTCTTCTCCAGTCCCAAAGGAATCTTCAACGCCCTGATCTATATGCACCGTTACCGTCCAGATACGGCGAGCGTAGTTCTCAATGAATACCTTCGAGAGTTCCATAACAAACTGGTATCACGCAAAGACAATCTGGAGACTATAAGTGTCAGCGCTTCAGGTTCTCAGAGCGAAAAGACAAAAGCACTTAAGGAAATAGAACAACTTAAAGGAATGATCTCGGAACTTGAGAGCTATGAAAAGGATGTGCTTTACCCACTGGCAACCGAGAAGATCGAGATCGACCTTGATGACGGTGTTAAAGTAAACTACAATAAGTTCGGCCCAGCTCTTAAGAAAGTAACCGGACTGAGCGAGAAAACGGATAAGAAATAATGAGTTCCCACATTAAACAAGCGTTAACAAGGTTGTTTGAAAAGCACCGCATTATTTTCTGGTATGACAGCAAAAAAGAGCTACGAGTTGACTATGAGTCACTTGACATTCCTGATGTTGAAAAGGTTGAGATCACTAATAATGAATTTGGTCTCAAATATCGTGTGCTTAAAGAACAACCAGATCAAAAGTTTTTGCTATACAAGGAAAGCCCTCAGCCAGCAGATATAAACAACTGGTTGCTTGATGTGCAACTGTCAAATGGGGAGTTTCGCACCGACCAAGTGGCGTTATGGCTTGCTGAGCTGGAGCTTGGTATAGAGTTTATTGATATGGTGCAAGCCCACGATACATTTTTTCATGCTGTCAAACGCAAGGAAGACTTAAAGACACTTCTGGATAAGGATGACACCCAAGGCAAGATTCGGTTGAAGATGCTGGCTATATGTGCTGGATCGGAACCCCTTATAGATTCGGTTCTGGAGAGCCTATTAGCAGAACTGTCAGAGGGCAAGGACGACAGATTCAAACTAATCACTCGCTGTGGTCTTGATGAGTTCCTCTGGGAACAGATGAAACGATTCTACGGGTATAGCTCGGAAACAAAGGGAGTTAAGGATTTTGTTATTGAGCTATTCAAATCCTGTTATGCGATGGGTACCGATGGTGCTATTAAGCTGACAAGTGATGCTCTTGTTTTTCTGAAGAGATGGAAAGATAGCAGGAAGTATGAGGATTCATTCAAGAACTTGTCAGATGAATGTGCTGATATTCTAAGTATAGAACATGATCTTGGAAGCAAAGATTTCAGGAAGCTGATAGAGCTTGATTATTTCGAGCTAATAGATAAGAAGATTATCAGTGACCTTGTTCGCAATGTGGCAGAAAGAACAATCTCTGCTGGCGATTGTGCGTTGCTTGTCAGACAGAGGCGACAGAGTCATTGGTATGACCGTTTTGAACATGAATATAGTGCGATAGATGTAGCGGCTCAGTTTAATCATGTTCTTGATGAAGTTAAAGATCATCTGACAATGGAATCAATCACGGAGGGTGTCCAGAATTACTGTCGCTCGTGGTATCGGCTTGACCAGCTATACCGCAAGTATACTTACCACCTTCAAAGTTCTGGTAAGACTTCTCTACTGGAGAAATTGTCTAAACAGATGGAGAACCTTTACTCAACAAATTTCTTGCTCACTGTAAATGATAATTGGCAGAAGGTAGTAGATGATACTGACAAATGGGATATAGCAAATACTTGCAAAAATCACCCATGTTCACTCCAAAATAGATTTTTCGATAGGTATGTCTCACCAGTTTTCGACAAGAAGAACAAGATATTTGTGATAATCTCTGATGCTTTACGCTACGAAATTGGAGAAGAACTTTTGGGGCGTATCAGGCAGGAGGATCGCTATGAAGCAGTATTGGAATCATCATTGGCTATGCTTCCAAGTTACACTCAGCTGGGAATGGCGGCACTTCTTCCAAATAAAGAGATTACACTGAAAGATAACGACACCGGAGCTGTTCTGGTCGATGGTCAAAGCTCTCAGGGAATAGCCAACCGTAACAAAATCCTTAGCAACGCTGTCAGGAAGAATATAGCAACTGTAAAAGCTGAGGAGTTCTTGGGGATGAACAATGATGAATCCCGTGCACTGGTAAAAGACAACGATGCTATCTACATCTATCACAACCGGATTGATATTACTGGTGACAAGCGTGATTCAGAAGAGAGAGTATTTGGAGCAGTAGAGGAAACGCTTGTTGATTTGATTAAGCTGATAAAGAAGCTCACGTCATCAAATGCAAACAGAATACTTCTGACAGCGGATCACGGGTTCATATATCAGAATCGAGCAATAGATGAAAGCGACTTCACTGAAGCTGAACCAGATGGTAGTGAGATATTATATCTGGACAGGCGGTTTATCATTGGCAAGGGTTTATCGGAGAATAGTAGCTTGAAGAAGTTTACAGCTTCCCAACTTGGGCTATCAGGTGATGTTGAGATTCAAATACCCAAGTCAATCAATCGCTTGAGGCAAAAGGGTTCAGGTAGTCGTTTTGTGCATGGTGGAGCTTCTTTGCAGGAAGTTGTGATTCCAATCATCAAGATTAACAAGAAGCGTCAGACAGACATCAGTGTAGTCGATGTTGATATACTTCGTGGTAGCAGTTCCGTTATTACATCTGGCCAGTTGGCTGTAGCCCTTTATCAGAAACAACCAATTGCAGACAAAGTGCAGTCAAGGAAGCTAAGAGCTGGTATTTATACTCAAGAGGGCGAACTCATCTCAGATAGACATGAATTGACTTTTGATTTGAATTCGGAGAACCCAAGAGAACGAGAGCTGCAGATTAGATTTGTAATGACCAAACAAGCAGACAAAGCAAATGAACATGATGTGATTCTCAAGCTCGAAGAAAAGGAACTGGGCACATCGCATTATAAAGAATATAAATCGATTAGGTATTTGATGCGGAGATCATTTACCAGTGATTTTGATTTTTAAGTAAAGGTGAGTTATGAGTGAACTCGATAAGAAAATAAACGAGCATTTTGCTGGACTCGTGGTTCGCAAAGACCTCGTAAAGACAGTAAAAGGGAATGCTATTGTGCCGTCCTATGTGCTTGAGTATTTACTTGGACAATACTGTGCTACCAATGACGAGGCATCAATTCAATCCGGTATTGAAACTGTCAAGGAAGTGCTTAGAAAGCACTATGTGCATCGGAATGAAGCAGGTTTGATCCGTTCCACTATCAAGGAAAAAGGACGGCACAAGGTCATTGATAAGGTCAGTGTAGCACTAAATGACAAGACCGATGCCTATGAAGCAACCTTCGCCAATCTTGGAATAAAGAAGGTTCTAATTGACTCTGGAACTGTTAAGAAGCATCCGAGGCTTCTTGTCAGTGGTGTGTGGTGCATTACTGATCTCGAATATGAGTATACTGAAGATAAGAATACTGTGCCTTGGGTAATGGATTCAATCAAGCCTATTCAATTATCCCAATTTAATTTTGACAGTTATATCAATCTTCGGAAGCAGTTTACGATTGAGGAATGGATTGATCTGTTAATCCAGAGTATAGGCTTCAACCCTGCAATGCTAAATGAGCGGAATAAATTATTCCAGCTAACAAGGCTCATTCCATTCTGTGAACGAAATTATAATTTGATAGAACTGGGGCCAAAAGGAACAGGCAAATCCCACCTCTATAGTGAGTTCTCGCCTCATGGAATTCTTATCTCAGGTGGTGAAGTGACGGTTCCCAAACTCTTTGTAAATAACGCCTCTGGTAAGATCGGCCTTGTAGGATACTGGGATACAGTTGCTTTTGATGAGTTTGCTGGCAGGAAAAAGAAGGTGAACAAGGCTTTGGTTGATATTATGAAGAATTATATGGCCAATAAGTCCTTTTCACGGGGTGTGGAGACATTAGGTGCTGAAGCATCTATTGCTTTTGTTGGTAATACTCAGCATGACCTACAGTATATGCTCAAGCACGGTGACCTTTTCAGTGAATTGCCAGAACAATACCACGACTCTGCTTTTCTGGATCGTGTCCACTTTTATATTCCGGGATGGGAAGTTGACATCATTCGTGGCGAAATGTTCTCGGAGGGGTATGGGTTTGTTGTAGATTATCTTGCAGAAATCCTCCGCTCATTGAGAAACCATGATTATTCGGATCGTTATCAAGAACATTTTACCCTGTCTACAGATATTTCCACCAGAGATAGAGATAGTGTAAACAAATCATTTTCAGGTTTGATGAAGATTTTGTATCCACACGGGGAGATTTCTAAGGAAGAGATTGAGATACTTCTGAAGTTTGCAATTGAAGGTAGAAAGCGAGTAAAGGACCAATTGATGCGAATAGATACCACCTATGCTGATGTAGATTTTTCCTATGCTGATAAATCGGGAACGAACTTTCGAGTCAAAACAAGCGAAGAAGCTCAATACCCTAATTACTATTATCAAACCGTTGGAGACGAGCCAACAACTGATGACTTAGAGCAATTTGAGCTTCCAGTCCCAAGCCCCGATCCAGAGCCAGTGCCTGAGACCAAAACTACGCAGAAAACCGAGTTAGTAGAACAACATTTTGTGATAGAAGAAGGTGATACAGGGCACAGCTATGAATCTCTGATTGGTGCATATCTCACGGGTGCAGAAGAAATCTTTGTGGAAGACCCATATGTGCGGCTACCTCATCAGATTCAGAACTTTGTAAGATTCTGTGAGACGGTAGTCAAATACAAGGAGATCAAATTCATCAAATTGGTTACAGGCTACCAAGACCAGTCACAATTGTCAGAAACCAAAAACAAATTGGACGAACTCAAGCAGAGTCTATCAGGGGAAGACATAATCTTAGATTATGTATTCAATCAAAGCATTCATGATCGAGAGATTCGAATAGACAACGGGTGGGTCATCAAGGTTGGTCGGGGGTTAGATTTCTATCAACGACCGGATAGCTGGCATGATATAGGTGTGAACGATCTGTCATTACGCAAGTGCTTAGAAACCAAGGTAGATATTTATCTGGATAAGAATCAGTAATGTCTGAGCGGATTCGATGAGTAAACAAATCAGAACAGAGAAGCATGAAGAGGCCAGAAACAGTGTGCCTGATAAACTGAAGCCAGTTTTCGATCATTTCGTCGAGGATTATATATTTGCTTGTCAAATGAGATACGGGAAGCGATTCGTATCCTACGTAGTGTTGGCGGACTTAGTTAAAGCTGGTTGGCGACGGTCAGAAGAGGAAGTGAAGTAAATTATCCGGCATGATATATGATGTTTATCACGATGAATCAAAAGAGTGGACATTCAAGGTCATCGAAGTGGATGTGCCAGAATCAGAAATGCCTGACATTGATCTTGAACAAATGCTGGCCGATATGGCGTTGGACTGTTGGAACAGGTATAAACCAACCAATTTGCAAGACTTTGAGTCGAGTGAAGCATTGCCCGATGCTTTTATGAGCAACATGAAAGCTAAGCGAAGGACTGCTCGAACTAAGGAACAGGTCGATCAGAATAACGAGAGTGAAGCATGAACAAGCTATTAATTTCAAAAGGACTGCTGGGGTGCTTTTTATAGGCATTTAGACAGAATTCAACCAACTGATTCTCAACCGCTTGTCAGACCAAAATCTAAGATAGCTGAAGGTCTTTCATAGGCGAGAAAGTTGCAGAATTCGTATAACCAACCCCTGTAGGCACTGTCAAGAAAATCCTCCATTGCGCGAGAAGTTGCCATTCCAGTCTGTTATAATGCCTATTGACCTGCTATGGACATGGCGGTGGCTCTGGGCCTCCTGAGAATAAATAAGTTACTAAATAAGTAACATCAGAAACGTTTATTTCACCGCTGCCATTAGTATCGCCTTCTTCTTCGCATGGTGGTGGCGGACCGGAATTAAACAAATATGTAACCAGATAGGTCACATCGCTAACATTAATAGTTCCATTATTATTAGCGTCGCCACGCATATTGCAGCAGCTTTCAACTGTAAATATAGCATCATCGGAGTCACTCAAACCGCCCGGATCTTCTGCCGTGAAGGTAATAGTCTCAGAGCCGTTCCAGTCGGCTGGATAGGTGATTGTAGCAACATGATCAACGATATCAACTGACAGTTCACTGTTTCCACTATATGACCAAGTCATTTCAACAGCGCCGTTAAAATCAGCCGAGAAAACAGAGTGAGGTTCATCTCCAACTGCATAGTTGACCGCAGACTGGAATGTTCCGTTGCAATTGCCCCGCAGTATCGAAACATTGTCAGAGCCACGGTTCGCAGTCGCCAGATCATTGTCGCCGTCGCCGTTAAAATCAGCCGAGAAAACAGATCTAGGGCCATTTCCAACGGCATAGTTGACCGCAGACTGGAATGTTCCGTCGCCATTGCCCAGCAGTATCGAAACATCGCCAAACCAAGCGTTTGCAGTCGCCAGGTCATTGTCGCCATCACCGTTAAAATCAGCCGAGAAAACAGAGAAAGGGTAATCTCCAACGGCATAGTTGACCGCAGACTGGAATGTTCCGTCGCCATTGCCCAGCAGTATCGAAACATTGTCAGAGTAGCTGTTCGCAGTCGCCAGATCATTGTCACCGTCGCCGTTAAAATCAGCCGAGAAAACAGAGAAAGGGTAATCTCCAACGGCATAGTTGACCGCAGACTGGAATGTTCCATCGCCATTGCCAAGCAGTATCGAAACATCGTTAGAGTTATAGTTCGCAGTCGCTAGATCATTGTCGCCGTCGCCGTTAAAATCAGCCGAGAAAACAGAGAAAGGGTCATCTCCAACGGCATAGTTGACCGCAGACTGGAATGTTCCGTCGCCATTGCCCAGCAGTATCGAAACATTGTCATATACACAGATCACAGTCGCCAGATCATTGTTACCGTCGCCGTCAAAATCAGCCGAGAAAACAGACTTAGGGTAATATTCAATGCCATAGTTGACCGCAGACTGGAATGTTCCGTCGCCATTGCCCAGCAGTATCGAAACATTGTGAGATTGTTCGTTCGCAGTCGCCAGGTCATTGTTGCCGTCGCCGTCAAAATCAGCCGAGAAAACAGAGTTAGGATTATCTCCAACGGCATAGTTGACCGCAGACTGGAATGTTCCGTCGCCATTGCCCAGCAGTATCGAAACATCGTCAGAGCCAGCGTTCGCAACCGCCAGGTCATTGCAGCCATCGTCGTTATCTACATCAGAGACATAATCATCAAGAGTAATAGTAGCAAAGCTATCGCCCTCGGCGATAGTTTGGTCAGGGATATCAGAAACCACCGGAGGCTGAGGCTCAAGTTCAACTCGACACCCCTGGTCAGCAGCCGGCAGCGGTCCTTCACCACAGGCGTTGAAAGCTCTCACCGTGTAGTTGTAACAGCCGACAGCAGGTACGTCTGTGTATTGTGTGCTGTTGGTCGGCCGGTCACCACCAATCTGGCTTCCATTGCGATAGACCCGGTAG